>JAZSPC010000048.1:0-15999 GCA_045537285.1 Clostridia bacterium | reverse complement strand
ATATAAAAAATAAGGCTGATGAAATTAGCCTTTATATAAATGTATATAAAACAGACCGATTAATAATATAAATCGAGTCTGTTTTTTGTGTGAAAAAATTGGAAAAATAAAATGTCGAAAAATAATTGACAATAAAAAATAGTAATAGTACAATGTACATAAGAATGTACACAAAGGAGGATAAAAATGAAAAGTACAAAAACAAATAAAGGTATAACATTAATAGCATTAATAATAACAATAGTAGTATTATTAATCTTAGCAGCAGTAGCGATATCAAGTATAACAAATGATGGAATATTGCGCTATGCACAAAATGCAGCAGATGCATACAACCAAGCACAAAAAAATGAAGCAGGCATATTAGATGGGTATTTAGGTTACCTAGATCAACAAAATCAAAAAATGTGTCCTGGACACCAATGGACAGGTGGAGGATGGGGAGAAACAGGAGATATAGACGAAGAAACGGGTGATTATTTAGAAGGTTACCTTGAAACAAAATGTTCTATATGTGGATTGACATGTAACCACCCTGGTGATTGGATTGAGTCTTGGGAATATTGGGACGAATATGAGTGTGTTGTTTCTTATTATTGTAGTTCATGTGGAATGTTATTCGACAATGATAGTGGTTACTATACAGATTCACATGATTATAGCGGAGGAACATGTATAAAGTGTGGGAATGTTTGCCAACACGAGAACTTAGATGAAGAATGTCAATCAACAGAGACAGAGTGTAAAATATATTATTCTTGCCAAGATTGTGATTATTGGGAAACTACTACACAAGAAGAGCATGGTTGGGAAGAAGGAGAATGTAATATTTGTGGATATGTATGCGACCATAATGATTTGCCTTATGAAATAAACCGTGAACCAGTGGATGGTTACCATATGCATGAACAATATGGATATTGCAAGTATTGTAATTATGATTCTGCATGGGATATAGGAGAATGTGAAGATGAAGATGGAGACGGGTTGTGTGATGTATGTGGATTCATTTCTAATCACATAGATGATGACTCAGATGGACAGTGTGATGTATGTGGTTTATGTAAAGAACATATCGACGAAGATGGTGATGAGACGTGTGATGCATGTAACTCATATTATTATGATGCAACTATGTAGAGAAAATGATATTTACTTAATAATGAATTGCACTATTATATAAATAATTGTCTAAACAAAAAAAGGAGAAAAAAATGAAAGGAACCAAAGAACAAAAAGGTATAACCTTAGTAGCATTAATAATAACAATAGTAGTATTATTAATCTTAGCAGCAGTAGCAATATCAAGTATAACAAATGACGGGATATTGCACTATGCACAAAATGCATCAGATGCATACAATCAAGCACAAAAGAATGAAGCAGGAATATTAGATGGATATGTAGATTATTTAAATCAACTAAATCAACAAACATGTTCAGTACACCAATGGACAGGTGGAGGATGGGATGATGAACTAGGAGTAGACGAAGATGGAGAGCCTTATGGAGGGTACCATCCAACAAAATGTACAGTATGTGGATTGATATGTGAACACAGAGCTGGTTGGGATGAAGTATATGAACCTGAAAATGATATGAATTGTCTTATTTGCTATTATTGCGAGATATGTGGAATGAACTTTGATAACGATTATACATATGATAGCCATGATTATAGCGGAGGAAAATGTAATAATTGTGGTAATGTTTGCCAACATGAGAATTTAGATGAAGAATGTCAATCAACAGACACAGAGTGTAAAGTGTATTATTCTTGCCAAGAGTGTGATTATTTTAAAATATCTAGTATAGGAGAACATGAATGGAGTGGAGATGAATGTACTAAATGTGGATACAGATGTAAACATACATCAACGTATAATGATGGCCCTTACGATGTAGGAGATGACTATGCTCATGAATATGATGTTACTTGTAGTGTTTGTGGTACATGTTGTATAGATTTGATTGGAGAAGACCATGAGTATAACGAGTCTTATGTTTGTACTATGTGTGGATACTCATGTGGGCACTGTGATATAAATTCTGATGGAACTTGTATGGCTTGTGGATATATATGTAAACATAATTATTTTAGTTATGGAATTTGTGACGATTGTGGATATGAATGTAATCACCCAAGTTATACTGATGGAGAATGTACTACTTGTGGAAATGAATGTGAACATGTTTGGAAAAATTGGAGACAAGAATGTGAGCCAGCGGGTGGAGCTCACCTACATTATTCTGACAGTCTTTGCGAAAATTGCGGTATTGAATATTTAAGCATCGGCAGCTGGAATTACGAGTGTAGGGACGATGATAGAGATGGATTATGCGATATTTGCGGATTTTCAGCAGGGCATTATGATGAAAATGGCGATGAAAGTTGTGATTCTTGTGGTTATTGTGTAGGAGATCACTTGGACGAAGATGGAGACAATACGTGCGACCGTTGCGGCGATGGCTGGTAAGCAGATGATTTGTTAATTATTATATAATGAAAAAGTCAATATAGTATGAGAACTATATTGGCTTTTTAAAATTTTAAAGATAATATAAATTTATTTGTATTTAAATATTGATTTTTATAATAACCAATGATAAAATACAATAAATTTATATATTAAAAGGGAGTAGCTTGAAAAACTACTAATCAACAAACGCGATTAAAAATCTGGTTAGTAACCTTAAAGGTAAGCAAGACTTTTAAAAATGGAGACAAAACTTCCACTTTTAGGAGTCTTTTTGTTTTCGTTTAGAAGGAGGAATCTTATGGAAAACTGGTTTAATCAAGAAACCAAAAATGTGATTGAAAAGTTAAACTCTAATATGGAGAAAGGTTTAACAGAAGAACAAGTAAAGGCGGCAAGAGAAAAGTATGGGTATAATGAGCTAGAAGCAAAAAAGAAAAAAACTTTACTTGTTAAATTCTTAGAACAATTTAAAGATTTTATGATAATTGTTCTAATTATAGCTGCAATAGTATCAGGTGTAGTTGGTGTCGCAGAAGGAGAAGGAATTACAGATACAATAATTATATTAGTAGTAGTTGTTGTAAATGCAGTAATTGGTGTAGCACAAGAAAACAAAGCTGAAAAATCATTAGAGGCACTTCAAAAATTAAGTGCTCATGCTTCAAAAGTTATTAGAGATGGAAAAATGATAATTGTGCCATCAAGAGATTTAGTACCAGGAGATATAGTAGTACTAGATACAGGTGACTATGTTCCAGCAGATTTAAGAATAATTGAAGCAGTTAATCTAAAATCACAAGAATCAGCTTTAACTGGTGAGTCTGTTCCAGTAGAAAAATCTAGTGAAGTAATTGAAGGAAATGAAGTTCCATTAGGGGATAGATTAAATATGCTATTTTCTTCTAGCTTAATTACTTATGGTAGAGGAAAAGGTATTGTTGTTGAAACTGGAATGAACACAGAAGTTGGTAAAATAGCTTCTATAATAAATTCAACAGAAGAAGGAACAACACCACTTCAAGAAAAATTAAATAAATTAGGTAAAACATTAGGTATTGCCGCATTAGTAATATGTGTAATTATATTTATAGTTGGCATAATGTATGGTAAAGAACCAGTTCATATGTTTATGACATCAGTAAGTTTAGCAGTTGCAGCAATTCCAGAAGGATTAGCAGCAGTTTCTACAATAGTTCTTGCAATAGGTGTTCAAAGAATGGTAAAAAGAAATGCTATTGTTAAAAAACTTCCAGCAGTAGAAACACTTGGTAGTGCCTCAGTTATATGTTCTGATAAAACTGGTACATTAACACAAAATAAAATGACAGTACAAAAAATATTTACTAACAACTATATGATTGAAGTAAATAAAGAAATAAAAATAAATAACGAATTAGAAAAGTTAATATATATATCAATGCTTTGTAATGATACAAAAGTAGGACCAAACAATGAATTAACAGGTGACCCAACAGAAACAGCGTTAATTGATATGGGAATGAAAATGGATATTGATGTTGAAGAAGTATTAAGTACACCAAGACTTGCAGAACTTCCTTTTGATTCAGATAGAAAATTAATGACAACTGTACATGAGCTAAATGGTAAATATTTTGTTTATACAAAAGGTGCAGTAGATGAGTTGTTAAAAAGATGTGATAACTATATATTAAATGAAGAAATTAAAAACGATTTAGAAGATTACAAGAAAACAATTGATGAAACTAATGAAGGATTAGCAAAAAATGCATTAAGAGTTTTAGGTTTTGCATATAAAGAAATAGATCATGTTCCAACAAACGAAGAGATGAAAGAAATTGAATCACATTTAACTTTTGTTGGTATGGTTGGTATGATAGATCCACCAAGAGAAGAAGCTAAGCAAGCTGTTGAAAAATGTAAAACAGCAGGAATAAAAACTGTAATGATTACAGGTGACCATAAAATTACAGCAACAGCAATAGCAAAACAATTAGGGATATTAGAAGATGAATCAGAAGCGATAACAGGTGCAGAACTTGAAAAAATGAGTGATGAAGATTTAATTAAAAATATTAGAAATTACTCAGTATATGCAAGAGTTGCTCCTGAACATAAAGTAAGAATAGTAAGAGCTTGGCAAGCAAATGGAGAAATAGTTGCCATGACAGGTGATGGCGTTAATGATGCACCAGCGCTTAAAAATGCAGATATTGGTTGTGCAATGGGAATAGTTGGTACGGACGTATCAAAAGAAGCAGCAGATGTTATCTTAACAGATGATAATTTTGCAACAGTTGTAGCAGCAGTAGAAGAAGGAAGACGTATATATGGAAATATATTAAAAGCAATACAATTCCTACTTTCAAGTAACGTAGGTGAAATTATAGTATTATTTACAGCGATACTTATGACACCACTTTTAGCAAATTGGTTTGGAATTACAGATATAAGTGGATTAGAACCATTACTTCCAATTCAAATATTATGGATTAACTTAGTAACAGACTCGCTTCCAGCATTAGCATTAGCGGTTGACCCAGCAGAAAAAGGTATAATGAATAAAAAGCCTAAGAAAACAAAAGGTATATTTACAAAAGGTATGACATGGAGAGTTGTATATCAAGGTATAATGGTTGGATTACTTACACTTGCAGCCTTTATAATAGGTTTAGCTACACCAGGGGTTGAAGACCAACATATGAAAATACAAATAGGTCAAACGATGGCATTCTTTGTTTTAGCATTATCAGAATTAGTACATGTATTTAATGTAAGAGACAATAAAAACTCTTTATTTAAAACAAAAGTATTTAACAACTCAAAATTAATACTTGCAGTATTAGGTTCAGCAGCATTAATGCTTGTAATAATGTTTGTACCAGCATTAAGAGATATATTTAACATAGTAGTATTACCAACACAAAACTTAGTTGAAGTAGTATTACTAGTATTTGCACCAATTGCAGTTGTTGAGTTATTTAAGTTGTTAAAAGTAAATGGAGCAGAATTAGAATGATAAAAATTAAAAGAGAACTGAAAATTTTAGTTCTCTTTTCTTAGATTTAATGTTTTTTATTCAGCATCAGGTTCTTCTCTTAGTAATTGAAAGTTCAGAATAATGAAATTAGAGAAATTAGGCATTTGTTCTGAAAGTTTATCAACTACTTCTTGAAGATCATCCATACTAGTGATAAGCTTATTGGCTTTTACTCCCATATTACCAAAACCATTACCTCTGGCACTAGGATCTGAAAATGTGTAAGATACAAAGTAGTAGTACATTAATCTATCCTCCTAAAATTTGAGATGGAGGCATTATATCATATTTAACATAATATGTAAAGTTGTTAATTTGTTGAATTATGTCGAAAGAAAATTATTGACAAATAACCAAGTGGGAAATATAATAGGGCTAAGGTATTAAATTATTAATATCAAACTACAAAGGAGTGGGTATTTATGACTAATCAAGAAAAGATACAATATTATAGAAGTAAAACAATTGAAGAATTAGAGGAAATATTAGAAGATCCAAATTTACCAGAATCAGATTCAATAATAGCAACAATAGAGCAACAACATAAAGAAGAAGAATTGGGAATAGCTGTATATTATACAACAGAAGAGGTTTTAAGTCATATATTTGGTAAAGTTAAACTGGCTTAGAAGATCGGAAAAGAATCTGATTCAAATATATAATTATATCTATAAAGATTCTGTATATTATGCTATAAAAACTGTAAATGAAATAGTAAAGGCAACTGAAAATTTAAAGTTTTCTCCATATATGGGAAGAAAAGTACCTGAGTATGATTTAGTGCAAATAAGAGAGCTAATATACAAATCATATAGAATAATTTATGAAGTTCAAGGTAATAGAATTTTTATCCGTAGAATTTGGCATTCGGCAAGGTTATTGCCACAAAAATTAATTTCTTAAAATTTAATTCAAATAATTTTTAATCTTTATTTAATAATCAAGAAAAGAAAAAATAATTTAATACCTTAAATAATTATGTACAAGTATTGATAAAAATGGAAAAATATGTTATATTATTAAAATAGTTTATTTTAAGGAGTACGAAAGATGTTACATGTTTTAAAACATACATTAATTGATACAATAAAATTATTACCATTTCTATTTTTAGCATATTTAGTAATTGAATATATAGAACAAAAGGCAGTAGATAAAACAACGCATATAATACAAAAGGCTGGTAAATTTGGACCTGTTTTAGGTGGAGTTTTAGGAATAGTTCCACAATGTGGATTTTCAGCAGCGGCATCTAATCTCTATGCTGGACGAATTGTAACAATGGGAACATTAATTGCAATATTTCTTTCAACATCAGATGAAATGCTTCCAATATTAATATCAGAAGCAGTGCCTGTTGGAACAATTATTACAATACTATTAATAAAGCTAGGAATAGCAATAGCTGTTGGTATGCTAGTTGATTTAATATTTAGAAAAAAGAAGGTAGAAGATAGTAAAGAAGAAATACATAAATTATGTGATGAAGAGCATTGCCATTGTGAAGAAAGTGGAATATTTAAATCTTCATTAATACATACACTACAAATATTTGCATATATCTTAGTAATTAGTTTTATATTAAATTTAATCATAGAATTTGTCGGTGAAGATAATATTGCAGGTTTGGTATTAAATGTACCAGTAGTCGGACCACTAATTTCAAGTTTAGTAGGTTTAATACCTAACTGTGCCTCATCTGTAATACTAACACAGCTATATTTAGAGAATATAATAAGTATGGGTTCAATGATAGCAGGGTTACTTGTAAACTCTGGAATAGGAATTTTAGTATTATTTAGAGTAAATAAAAATAAAAAAGAAAACTTTACAATTTTAGGAATACTATACTTAGTTGGTGCGATTTCAGGGATTATATTAGATTTAATTTTTTAAGAAGAACTATTTATGTTCTTCTTTTTTTATATAACAAAGTCGAAATATGTCAAAAACTTTTTGAGACAAATCAAACGAAATAATTGACAAATAACCAATTTAAAAATATAATATGTGCAAGGTATTAAATTATTAATATCAAAACAATAAAGGAGATGGTAATATGACTAATGAAGAAAAGATACAATATTATAGAAGTAAACCAGTTGAAGAATTAGAAAAATTAGCATACGATTACACTTTACCAGAATCAGATGCAATTATAGTTGCAATTGAACTAAATCATAAAAAAGAAGAACTAGGTATAGCAAAATATTATACAACAGAAGAAATAATGGAGCACATATTTGGTCCAAATAGAATGGTCGGAAATCTCTGATTATGATATTCTTCAAATTTATAGCTATATCTACCAAGACTCAGTATATTATGCTGTAAAAACTATAAATGGAATAGTAAAATCAACTGAGAACTTGAAGATGTTTCCATATATGGGAAGAAAAGTTCCTGAACGTAATTTGATGCATTTTAGAGAACTAATATACAAATCATATAGAATAATTTATGAAGTTCAATCTAATAAAATTGTAATCCATAGAATTTGGCATTCGGCAAGAAATTTGCCTAGACAATTAATTTCTTAAAATTTATTTCAAATAATTTTAAATTCTTTATTTAATCAAAATGAAAAATATAAAATAATTTAATACCTTAAATATTATTATAACTTATATTAAGTTGTTATTATTTAATAAAAAGGAAAAAGACTTGATAGAGTAAGTTATCAAGTCTTTTATTGAATTATAAATTATCTAATTCAAAAGTTTTACCGCAGATGCATTGAGCTGATATAGCTGTACCGATTGTGGTAGGAGTAAATATTACAGAAATTTCACCTCCGCAACATGACAGACTATTTCTATCTCTGCATCTTGCAGTACATTCATGCGTATCAGCCCATTCTTTAATCTCTTCATATTCTTTATTAGTTAAAGAAAAGTTTTTATTTGTAAACATGAATAATCCTCCTAGAAAAAAATATTTTGCTAAGATAAATAAAAGATGCTTACTCACATCAATTTCCAAAAGATTATATCATATTTACATAAAAATGTAAAATAGGTTTATAGATAAATGTAATTTTACTGTAAATTTTGTTTACAAATTCACCTAAAAGTAATAAAATAATAGAGTTAAAAAGGAGAAATGATTTATGATAGAAATGTTAAAAACACTAGGAAAATCAGTAAGAGAATATAAAAAGTCAGCATTAATAACACCTGTATTTGTTACAGCGGAAGTTGTTTTAGAAGTAATAATTCCATTACTTATGGCTGATTTAATAGATAAAGGTATTTATCCAGGAGAAATGAATGTAATATTAAAGATAGGGTTACAATTAGTTTTAGCAAGTATATTATCACTTGTATTTGGATGTTTTTCTGGAATTACAGCATCTAAGGCATCGGCAGGTTTTGCTAAAAATTTAAGACAAGACCTATACTATAAAGTGCAAGAATATTCTTTTGCAAACATAGATAAATTTAGTACAGCAAGTATCATAACTAGACTTACAACAGATGTATCAAATGTACAAATGGCATTCCAAATGCTTACAAGAATAGTAGTAAGAACACCTTTAATGCTTGTGTTCTCATTAATTATGGCATTCAATATTAATTCACAACTATCATTAATATTCTTAGGTTTAATTCCAGTAGTTGGTTTAGCACTTGGAATAATTAGTACAAAAGCACATCCAATATTTAAAAGAGTTTTTGATAAATATGATAATTTAAATAATGTTGTAGAAGAAAATGTAAGAGGAATAAGAGTTGTAAAGTCATATGTTTTAGAAGAACATGAAATTGATAAATTTGAAAAAAGTTCAAAAGATATTTACAACGATTTTGTTAAAGCTGAAAAATTAATTGCATTAAATTCACCAGTTATGCAAATAGCAGCATATGCAGCTATGCTTTTAATTTCTTGGTATGGTGCTAAAATTATTGTAAGTACTGGTATGACAGAATTTACAACAGGTGAGCTTACAAGTTTAATAACATATACAATGCAAATATTAATGAGTTTAATGATGATAACAATGCTTCTTGTAATGTCAACTATGGCTGTAACATCTGCTAACAGAATATTTGAAATATTAAAAGAAGAAGTGGATTTAAAAAATCCTAAAAAACCTATAAAAAACGTTAAAGATGGAAGTATAGAGTTTAAAGATGTTTCATTTAGCTATGTAAATAAAAGAGATAAAGAATGTTTAAAAAACATAGATATTAAAATTAAATCTGGTGAAACAATAGGAATTATAGGTGGAACAGGTACTGGTAAATCTACTTTTGTTAACCTAATTCCAAGACTTTATGATGCAACAGAAGGTGAAGTAAAAGTTGGAGATATTAATGTTAAAGAATATGATATTGAAACTTTAAGGAATGAAGTTGCAATGGTTTTACAAAAAAATGTGCTATTTTCTGGAACGATTAAAGAAAATTTAAAATGGGGAAAAGAAGATGCAACAGACGAGGAAATTCAAAGAGTTTGTAAATTGGCGCAAGCAGATGAATTTATACAAAGCTTTCCTGATAAATATGATACATATATAGAGCAAGGTGGAACAAACGTAAGTGGTGGTCAAAAGCAAAGATTATGTATTGCAAGAGCATTATTGAAGAAACCTAAGATATTAATATTAGATGATTCAACAAGTGCAGTAGATACCAAAACAGATAAATTAATTAGAAAAGCATTTAAAGAAGAAATTCCTAATACAACAAAAATAATTATTGCACAAAGAATTGCATCAGTAGAAGATGCTGACAAAATAATTGTATTTGAAAATGGTGAAATAAACGGATTTGGAACACATGAAGATTTATTAAAAACAAATGAAATATACAAAGAAGTATATGAATCTCAGGTAAAAGGCGGTGAAGATAATGAGTAATGGTAAAATGCCTGGAAGAAGAGCTGTTATGACAGATGGTAGAAAATTAGATACTAAAACCGCTAAAAGATTAATTAGTTATGTTACAAAAGGACATAAGAAACAGTTATTTTTCGTAATAATCTGTATATTATTAAGCTCAATTGTAGGAGTTGTTGGTTCTCTATTTTTAAAAACATTAATAGATGACTATATTACACCACTACTTGGAGAAACAAATCCAGATTATACAGGTTTACTTACAGCAATATTAACAATGGCAGTTATATATATAACTGGTGCTATTGCAAGTTATTTGTATGAAAGAAAAATGGCAATTGTTTCTCAGAGTGTATTAAAAGATATACGTGATGAAATGTTTTCTAAAATGCAAACATTTCCAATTAAATATTTTGATACAAATGCACATGGAGATATAATGAGTCATTATACAAATGATACAGATACATTAAGACAGATGATTTCTCAAAGTTTACCAAGTTTAATAAGCTCAATAATTACAATAGTATCTGTAATTTGTGCAATGTTTTCTATAAGTATTCCAATTACAATATTTATACTAATATTCGTTTTCTTTATGTTAAATGTAACGAAAAAGATAACAGGGAAAAGTGGTAAGTACTTTATAAATCAACAAATGTCATTAGGAAAAGTAAATGGCTATATAGAAGAAATGATAAATGGACAAAAAGTTATAAAAGTATTTACACATGAAGATAAAGCAAAAGAAGAGTTTGATAAAATAAATGAAGAGTTATGCCATAACATGACGCAAGCCAATAAATTTGCAAACTGTTTAATGCCAATTCTTCATAACTTAGGAAATCTACAATATGTTTTAGTTGCAATTATTGGTGGTGTATTTGCAATAAATGAGATAGGTGGAATTACAGTAGGAGCAATAGCATCATTCTTGCAATTAACAAAAAGTTTTAGTAGACCATTATCACAAGTATCTCAACAAATAAATTCAGTAATAATGGCACTAGCTGGTGCTGAAAGAATATTCAAATTACTAGATGAAGAGCCAGAAAAAGATAATGGATATGTAACATTGGTAAATGCTAAAAAGGTAAATGGAGAAATAGTTGAATGTGAAGAAGAAACAGGAATGTGGGCTTGGAAACATCCACATTCAGATGGAACTTTAACTTATAAAGAACTAAAAGGACATATAGAAATGGATGATGTTGATTTTAGTTATTCAGAAGATAAACAAGTTCTTCATAATATTTCGCTATATGCAAAACCAGGGCAAAAGATTGCTTTTGTTGGTGCAACTGGCGCAGGAAAAACAACTATTACAAACTTAATCAATAGATTTTACGATATTGAAGATGGTAAAATTAGATATGATGGTATAAATATAAATAAGATTAAAAAGCCTGATTTAAGACGTTCATTAGGAATTGTTCTTCAAGATACAAATTTATTTACTGGAACAATTAAAGAAAATATTAAATATGGAAAATTAGATGCAACAGATGAGGAAGTAATAAATGCAGCAAAACTTGCAAATGCACACAGCTTTATTTCAATGTTACCACAAGGTTATGATACAATGCTTACAGCAAATGGAGCAAACTTATCACAAGGACAAAGACAATTAATAGCTATTGCAAGAGCAGCAGTTCATAATCCACCAGTAATGATACTAGATGAAGCTACAAGCTCAATAGATACAAGAACAGAAAAGATAGTTCAAGATGGCATGGATAAATTAATGGAAGGTAGAACAGTTTTTGTAATTGCACATAGGTTATCAACAGTTAGAAATTCAAAGGCTATCATGGTATTAGACCATGGTAGAATAATAGAACGTGGAGACCACGAAGAATTAATAGCTCAAAAAGGACAGTATTATCAGTTGTATACTGGTGCTTTTGAATTAGAATAAAATATATAAAGTAGGGTACAATCTGTACCCTACTTTTAAGGTGTGTTTGAATAGTTGGTCAGCAACATTGTATTTTCAAGCAAAAAATGATATAATAGCGAAATAGAAAAGAGGAATTTATGAAAAGAATAAAATTAGGTGATAGAGTATTACCAGTATATACAAAAGGTGAAGAAATATTTAATATGGTATCACATATAGTTGGTGCAAGTTTAGGAATAGCAGTACTTGTGCTTTGTATAATATTTGCAGCAATTAATGGTAATGGATATGGAATAGCATCAGGAATTGTATATGGAATATCATTAATTTTGCTTTATACAATATCTAGTATCTATCATGGATTGAAAGCAGAAAGCAAGGCTAAAAAAGTATTTCAGATAATAGACCATTGTTCAATATTTTTGTTAATTGCAGGAACATATACACCATTTGCCTTATGTACTTTAAGAGAATATAGTGTGGCTCTTGGATGGTGGATATTTGGAATAGTATGGGGATTAGCTGTAATTGGAATTGTTTTAAATAGTATTGATATAAAGAAATATAAAGTGTTTTCTATGATATGCTACTTAGTAATGGGGTGGTGTATAATATTTAGAATAGATGTAATATTTAAAAGTTTAGGATTACCAGGTTTTCTATTAGTACTTTTAGGTGGTGTAGCTTATACAATAGGAGCAATAATTTATGGCTTAGGTAAAAAACACAAATGGATGCATTCAATATTCCATTTAGCATGTATAGTAGGAAGCACATTGCAAGCATTATGTATATTGTTATATGTAATGTAAAAGTCGAATAATAGCGAAAATTTATTATTGCAATTTAATAAATAATAGAATATAATACAAACATGGGGCAAGATTTATTTTTCTTGCTCTTTTTTATTTAAGATGTACATCAAATAATTTAATTCTAAAAACAAATTATCAAAAAGTTTTTTTATCGGATAATTTGAATTTCAAAACAAAAAAATTAAAATTAAAAAAATGGCATTTAGTTATGTTTTTTAATCGTGCCTAAAAGAAAGGAAAAGCCTATGGAAAATAAAAAAATAGAATTATTAAAACCTAAATATGATGTAGTATTTCAAGCTTTATTCGGAGAAAATATAACACAAAGTTTAATATCTGATATATTAGGAGAAAAGATAGAAATAATAGATATAAAAACAGATAGTACAATAGCAAGAAAATATCCAAACGATAAAGCTGGAAGATTGGATTTAAAAACAAGATTTAAGGATGGAACAATCTGCCAAATAGAAATGCAAATGACCGATAATAAAGATATTGTAAAAAGAATACTATACTATTGGAGTAGAACATATTCAAAACAATTAAAAACAGGAGAAGAGTATAAGGATTTAAAGAAAACAATAGGAATAGTAATAACAAATTACGAAGTGGATGAGTTAAAGGGTATAGAAAATTTAGATAGTAAATGGCAAATAGTATGTGACAAAAATGACAAAAGATTATTGACAGATGACTTAGAATTACGTATAATAGAAATACCAAAAGCAAGAAGAATAATAGAAAAAGAGAAATATAACAAAATAGCACAATGGTTAATGTTTTTGGATAATCCTAATACAGAAAGGGTTGAAGAAATAATGAAAGAAAATGAAGAAGTAAAAAAAGCAAATAGTGTATTATATGAAATGAGTGAAGATGAAGAATTACAAAGATTAGCAGAGTTAAGAGAGAAATGGGATTTAGACGAAAGAAGTGCATTAGGACATGCAAAAGACGAAGGGATAGAAGAAGGAGAAAAGAAAGCTAAAAGAGAAATAGCAAAGAAATTAAAAGCAAGAAATATTGATATAGCTGTAATAATAGAAACAACAGGATTAACAAAAGAAGAAATAGAAAAATTATAATATTACAAATATGTTACATTTAACAAAAGTGTTGACAAATAAATACATTAAATATATAATTTGAATACAAATAAAAAACAAAGGAGAAATAAATGATGAAAAACCTTAAAACCGTTGAGAGAGTACACACACACACACACACAAGGTAATTTAATAAATAAAGAACAAACAAGCATAAAAGATGCTTTATTAAACATATATGCGAGAGATGGATAAAAACTATCTCTCGTTTTTGCGTGCAAAAATAAATTGATTAAAATAAAAAATTAAAGGAGGAAAAAAGAAAAAATGAATATGAAAGGAAAAACAAGAGAACAAAAAGGTATAACATTAATTGCACTAATAATAACAATAGTAGTGTTATTAATATTAGCAGCAGTAGCGATATCAAGTATACAAGGAGATGGAATATTAGGATATGCAACAAATGCATCAAGTTTATGGAATGAAGCCTCAAAAAATGAACAAGGGACAATAGGCGAATATGAAAATTATCTAAAAAACCATATTGGTGGAGAAGCGAAAGATGAAGTCACTATGTTAAGTGGAGATGGACAAACATATTACACGTTGGCTCCTTCTACACTTAGCTTCCGTTCTAGTGCGGATATAAATGACTTCCAAGAAGTACAGATAAACGGCGTAACTCTTGACCAGTCAAACTATACACTAAGAGAAGGAAGTACAATAGTCACCTTATCTGTAGATTATTTAAAAACATTAGATGCAGATAAACATGAAATAACAGTTGTATCAAAAAGTGGGGCATCAACAGCAGGATTTGAAGTTATAGAACCGAAAGTAAATGAATATAACTTTTATTATAATCAACCTTATGTAGCTTATATTGATGCTTACAATTTTAATGTAGGATTTTTATTGAGAGAAGATGGAACGGTAAACGTTGCTATTTCAGAAGATACTAGTATTGCTGTTAAAAATGGAACATTTGAATTTATAGAAGGCGAATTTATAGTAACGCAACAAGATCTTGGGACTTTTAGATTTAAAACTACAGATTATAAAAATAAAATATATAATATAGACTTAGATGTAGATTTTATTTTAGATGAACAAAATATAGTTGCCGATGATGATTATGTATATGCTTATAGTTCTTCAGTTGATGGGTATGTTGCAACCGTTATAGATAATAATAAATCTCATTATGGTATGCTTAAATCAAATATAAATGGAAAACCAATTATGCGTATATCTCATAGCATGTTTGAAAACAATACAAAACTTACATCATTACCAGAATTTCCAGAAAAATGGATGATTCCAAATAATACTGGTTTTGCATGGGGAGAAAACTTGTTTAACGGATGTACAGGATTAACTACTGCAAATATTCCTGATTTCTTTAGTGCATTGCCTTATGGAATGTTTAGTAATTGTACAAATTTGAAAAGTGTTACTATTCCAGATAGTGTTACAGCTGCTGGAAGAGGGGTATTTGCAAATTGTACTTCTTTGACAGAGATTATTTTTGAAGGGACAGTAGAACAATTCATGTCTATCGTTGAATTTAAAGACTATGTGAATTGGGAAACATTTGAGAATGTTCCTGCAAAGGAAGTTAAATGCTCTGATGGTACTGTAACTTTATAAAATTATAATTATTCCACAACAGTAAATGAAGCTTAATAAGTACAAATGTGCGTTGGAAGGCTTCCGGCCTTCTGGCAGGGATTGAAAAGTAGTAAATTAATTTGAAGTGAACCCCATTTTGTTCACAAATAAAAAAGAGTATTATGATAAAATAACACTTATCGAAAGGTAGGTGTTATTTTTATGGGAAAACATTATTCAGAAAATTTTAAGCAAAAGCTTGTGAATGAATATAAGTCAGGG
>JAZSPC010000041.1:0-12124 GCA_045537285.1 Clostridia bacterium | reverse complement strand
TAATCTTCTTTGTATTCTGGTTCCTATTAATGGGAAGTGCAAATTCACAAGGTGGCGGATCAAATAGAACAATGTCATTCGGAAAAAGTAAAGCAAGAATGACAGCTCCAGATGATAAAAATAAAATTACATTTAAAGATGTAGCAGGCATAGAAGAAGAAAAAGAAGAATTAGAAGAAATAGTAGAATTTTTAAAAAACCCAAAAAAATTTACTGATATGGGTGCGAGAATACCAAAAGGTGTTTTACTTGTAGGGCAACCAGGAACAGGTAAAACATTACTTGCAAAAGCAGTTGCGGGAGAAGCAGGAGTGCCATTCTTTATAATGAGTGGTTCAGATTTTGTAGAAATGTTTGTTGGTGTTGGTGCTTCAAGAGTAAGAGATTTATTCGAACAAGCAAAGAAAAATGCACCATGTATCATATTTATAGATGAAATTGATGCAGTAGGACGTCAAAGAGGAGCAGGACTTGGTGGAGGACATGATGAAAGAGAACAAACATTAAACCAATTACTTGTTGAAATGGATGGTTTCGGAACTAATGAAGGTGTTATAGTTTTAGCTGCAACAAATAGACCAGATGTATTAGACAAAGCACTATTAAGACCAGGAAGATTTGATAGACAAATAGTAGTTCCAGCCCCAGATGTATTAGCAAGAGAAAAAATATTAGAAGTACATGCAAGAAATAAAAAGGTTGCAGATGACGTAGATTTAAAAACAATAGCAAAAAACACATCAGGATTTTCTGGTGCAGATTTAGAAAATGTTTTAAATGAAGCGGCATTATTGGCAGCAAGAAGAGATTTAAAACAAATAGGAATGCAAGAAATAGAAGATGCAATGATTAAGGTTACAATGGGACCTGAAAAGAAAACAAGAGTAAGAAGCCAAAAAGAAAATAAATTAGTAGCTTACCACGAAGCGGGTCATGCTGTTGTAAGTAGATTCTTAGAAACACAAGATCCTGTACACCAAATATCAATTGTACCAAGAGGGTTAGCTGGTGGTTATACAATGTATAGACCAACAGAAGATAAATCATTTATGTCTAAAACAGAAATGGAAGAAAATATAGTATCACTTTTAGGTGGTAGAGTGGCAGAAAAACTTATTTTAAATGATATTTCAACAGGAGCAAGTAACGATATTGAAAGAGCATCAAAAATTGCAAGAGATATGGTTACAAAATACGGAATGAGTGAAAAAGTTGGTTCGATAATGTTTGGCTCAGGACAAGAAGAAGTATTTTTAGGAAGAGATTTTACTCAATCTAAAAATTATTCAGAAGAAACTGCCAGCTTAATAGATGGAGAAACAAAGAGAATAATAGACGAAGCATATAATAGATGTATGCAAATATTAAGCGAACACGAAGATAAACTTCACGCAGTAGCATCTGTATTATTAGAAAAAGAAAAAATTGATTCAGAAGAATTTGAAGCTATTTTTAATGAATAAAATATTGACAAAATGAATTTGAACAGTTATAATAAAAATAAGAAAATAAGGATCCACAAAGTGTGGTGTCATTAAGTTAGTAATTAGAGAATCACAACTCAATGTTCGGCAGAGTTGTGATTCTCTTTATATGTAATTATAGAAAATGCTATAATTGTAACAAAGAGAATCACAGTGAGAGATATATTGGTAACTAATGATAAAATCAATAACTGTAACAATATATTTTCTAACATAGTATCACCTCACTTTCTTTTAAAGTAAAAGTGACACCACACTCTGCTTTTCCTTATTTTCAAAAAGTATTATATATAAATATTGTAAAAAAGTCAATAATAATCTAACAAAAACACAAACAAATTTTTTATTTAATAAAACCACACGAAAATGTTGACAAGCCTACAATTTTAGAGTATAATATTAAAGATGAAAAAAGGAAGAAAATCCCACATACTGTTTAAAGTACTGGAAGGAGGGGAACAAAATGTCAGAAATTAAAGTTAATAATGGAAATATAGAAGACGCTCTTAAAAGATTTAAGAGACAATGTGCAAGAAATGGAGTACTTCAAGAAGTACGTAAAAGAGAGCACTATGAAAAACCTAGCGTAAAGAGAAAGAAAAAATCAGAGGCTGCTAGAAAAAGAAAATTCTAATTACATATTACAAATAAAAGGTTGCATTTTTATGCAACCTTTTGTTATTATATAAATGAATAAAATACATATATTGGTAAATAATATATAAAAAACATAGGAGAGATTTTATGGAAAATATAATTAATTTAGAAATTAAAAAAGGCATAAACTTACACGTTATAAAAACAAATAAATTTAAAACAAATCTTTTGGCAGTATTTTTAAGCACACCACTTGAAAAAGAAACCGTAACTAAAAATGCATTAATACCAGCTGTTTTAAGAAGAGGTTCTAAAAATATGCCTTCACAAGAACAAATAAGCATAGCCCTAGAAGAAATGTATGGTGCAACATTTGATTGTGGTATAGATAAAATAGGAGATGACCAAGTATTAAAATTCTATTTAGAAACAATAAATAATGAATTTTTGCCAGAAAATGAAGATAATTTAGAACAAGCAGTAAAAATACTATTAGAAGTAATATTTAATCCATTAATGGAAAATAGCGAATTTAATAAAGAATATGTAGAAAGTGAAATAAAGAATTTAAAACAAGTAATAGAAGGCAGGAAAGATTCAAAAGCAACTTATGCATATGAAAGATGTATAGAAGAAATGTATAAAGATATGCCATATAGCATATACAAATATGGAAACGTAGAAGATTTAGAAAATATAGATACTAAAAATTTATATGAACAATACAAAAACTTAATAAATAACTGTAAAATAGATATTTTTGTTTCTGGAAATATAGAAGAAGATATAAAGGAAAAAATAATAAATAATGAAAATATACAAAAATTAAACCAAAGAGAAGCGGTTTATGTAGTAAATAATAAAGAAAGTAGAAGAAAAGAAGAAAAACAAGAACAAGAAATATCTGAAAGTATGGATATAAACCAAGGAAAGTTAATTATAGGCTTAGATATTCTGGAAGAAAAGGATTTAGATAAATATACAGCTTTGATATACAATGCAATTTTAGGTGGAATTCCAACATCAAAGATGTTTCAAAACGTTAGGGAAAAGAACTCTTTGGCCTATACTGCTTCATCAAGTTTTGTAAGACAAAAGGCAAATGTATATATTAAATGTGGAATAGATATAGAAAATTATGAAAAAGCTGTAAAAATAATAAAAGAGCAATTAGAAGATATGAAAAAAGGACAATTTACAGATAAAAATATAGAAGAAGCAAAAACAAATATAATATCAACAATAAACTTTATACCAGAAGAACAAGATACTGAACTTATATACTATTTCTCACAAGAATTATCTGGTTATAAAATGAGTTCAGAAGAGTATATTTCTAAAATTAATAATACTACAAGAGAAGATACTATTGATTTAGCTAATAGAATTCAAATTAATACAATATATTTTTTAAAGAATTAAGGAGAAAAAATGCAAGTAATTGAAAATTTAAAAATAAAAGAAAAACTTTATGTTGAAAAGCTAGAAAACGGATTAACTGTAATGATAATTCCAAAACCAAATACCAAGAAAAAATATATTACTTGGGGTACAAATTTTGGCTCAATAGATAATCATTTTATAGACCCAAAAACTAAACAAGAGGTAGAAATTCCGGATGGTGTAGCTCACTTTTTAGAACACAAGATGTTTGAACAACCAAATGGAACGAACAGTCTTGACACCTTATCGAGCATTGGCGTAGATGCAAATGCATATACAACAAATGATCACACCACATATCTTTACGAATGTAATGATCATTTTTATGAAGCATTAGATGAGTTTATGGATTATGTCCAAAATCCATATTATACAGACGAAAATGTAGAAAAAGAAAAAGGAATTATATCACAAGAGATAAAAATGTATGATGACCATCCTGGTTGGCAAGTATATATGAATGCAATGGAATGTATGTATAAAAATAATCCAATAAAAATAGATATAGCAGGAACAGTAGAATCAATTAATAAAATAAATAAAGACACACTTTACACATGTTATAATACTTTTTACACACCATCAAATATGTTAATGGTGGTAAGTGGAGATTTTGTACCGGAAGAACTGCTAAAAGAAATAAAGAAAAGATTAATTAAGAACGAGAATGTAAGTGAAATAAAAAGAATATATCCAGATGAGCCAGAAGAGATAAATAAAAAACAAAAAGTTGTAAATATGGATGTAAATAATCCTCTATTTTTAATAGGATTTAAGGATAAAGTTTTAGGAAATAAAGAAGAGCTTGTAAAAAAACACATAGCCATAGAAATACTGCTATATATGCTAATTGGAAAAAGCTCTAATTTATATCAAAAACTATACAAAGAAGGGTTGTTGATAGCACAGCCAGATTTAGATTATGAATTTTCAAAACAGTATGCACATATAACAATTTCGGGGCAATCAAACAATCCAGAAAAAGTTTTAGAAGAACTAAAAAAGGAAATACAAAGGTTAAAGAAAAATGGAATAGATGAAAAAGTATTTACAAGAATAAAAAAGAAAATGTATGGAAGTTATGTAACAGAATTTGACGATGTTGCAGATGTGGCAAGAATGTTTATGTCAGACTATTTTAAAGGAATAGTTAGTTTTGATTATATAGAAAACCATAAACAAATAACAAAAGAATTTGTAGAAAATATTTTTAAAGAGGTTTTTGACGAAAATAGAATGATTTTATCAATAGTTAAAGGGAAATAAGGGAAATTGCATCAGAAATAGTAGGTAGAGTTATTGTAGAAAAAAAGATAAAAAACTCTATAAAAGTCGAATAATAAAAAAGACTAAAACAATATTAACAAAAAAATTGAAAAAAGACGTACGAAAAAGGCTTTAAATAGCCTTTTTTTGTTGACTTACTATGAAAAATATGTTAATTTTAAATAAAGAACAAAGAAAAAGCTCAAAAAGGAGGAATAGTGTATGTTGGAAGACGAAATTAAGAGAAAAAGAGAAGAATTGAACGAAAGCATAGAAAAACAAAGGAAATATGAAGACGTATACAAACTAAGTGTTGAGCTTGATGATTTGATTGCAGAATTTTACAAAGAAGCGGAAGAAAAGAAAAGCGAAAAAGGTTTTTTGGGTAAGAAAAAGAAGTTTAGAAAAATATTATATCTTGTATAAAACATTTCACATAACAAAGTGAGATGTTTTTTAAAAAATATATAAAATTATGCTTGACAACTAAAAAAAAATATAGTTTAATGAAATTAATATATAAATATTTGCAAATTTTTGTAGAATATTATATAATTAATTTATAAGTTTTTAATGTTCTCGAAAGGGATATTATAAAAATAAAAACAAAAGGAGGAGATATTATGAAATTATCTAAAGTATTCTCTATAATTACAATAGCAGTAATGTTATTAGCTAGCGGAAGCAATATCGTGTTAGCGATAGATCCTTCTGACATAACAGGAACACAAACAAATGCTTCAAATAAAGTAAGTACTCTTGGAGGTAATGTTTTAGGAATTGTACAAACAGTGGGTACAATAGCTGCAATTGTTACATTAATCATATTAGGTATAAAATATATGATGGGAAGTGCAGAAGAAAAAGCAGAATACAAGAAAACATTAATGCCATATGTAATAGGCGCTGTATTAGTATTAGCAGCTTCTAACATAGTTAAATGGGTATTCCAAGCTGGTACTAGCTTATTTTAATTAGGAGGTAATAATATGAAGTTAAAAAAAGTATTCTCAATAGTTACAATAGCAATAATGTTAATAGCAAGTTTAAGCAATGTAGCGTTAGCAACAGAAATTAATATAATGGGTGTTATTAACACTACTGGTAGTACATCAACTAATGCAGCTCTAAAAGTAAATAGTTTGGGTAGTAATATTTTAGGAATTGTACAAACAGTAGGTACAATAGCTGCAATTGTTACATTAATCATATTAGGTATAAAATATATGATGGGAAGTGCAGAAGAAAAAGCAGAATACAAGAAAACATTAATGCCATATGTAATAGGTGCTGTATTAGTATTAGCAGCTTCTAACATAGTTAAATGGGTTTTCGATGCTGCTGGAAATTTCTTTAACTAAGAAATATAAAGAAACATCTACAAGATGTTTCTTTTTTTATGTTCATATTACATAAAAATGACAGAAATATTACAAATAAATTAAATATAACTTTTTTTCGAAAAAATAGTTACAAATCAGCCATTATTTGATATAATTGTATTAGATAATGGCTATTTTTGTAACCAAGGAGGAAAAACATGGGAACTTATTTAATACCAAGGGATTTAAAAGGTGAAGGAAGAATATTATTTTTCTCATATAAAGCATTATTATATACTCTTATAGGGTTAGTTCCTGGATATTTATTATTTATGGTAATTAAGCCTATTCATCTAATAACTGCATGGATAGTGATGGGAACTTTTGCTTTTATTGGTTTTGGAATAGGAACATTTACAATGCCAAATACTAAAAGTATGGAAGTAACTAAAAAAACTGGTGGAGAGAAAATAGATGAAATAATAGTAAGATACATAAAATTTAGAATGAAAAAAAACAGAATATACATCTACGATAAAAATAAGGAGGAAAACTAATGAATAATTTAGAGTCATTTTTATACACGATATTAGTATTATTAGTATTTGTTGTAATAGCACTATTTATAGTATTTATTATGCTAAAAAACAAAGAAAAGGAAAGTAATAATCCAAAAGAAGAATTAATAGAAAGCCCTACACAACCAACTACTACTACAAGCAAAACTAAAATTGCTAAGGAATATGAAAAAAAATCTATATTTGATTTTATGGAATTTGAAACAGTAAAAGATAATATGATAATTCAAAAAGGTGGAAAGAAATTCTTGATGGCTATTGAATGCAAAGGTGTAAACTACGATTTGATGTCGGAAGTTGAAAAAGCAGCAACAGAACAAGGATTTTCAGCATTCTTAAATACATTAAGAGAACCTATTCAAATATATATTCAAACAAGGACAATAAACTTGGAAAAAAATATTTCTGATTACAAAGATAGAGTAGACAGATTAAGAGATGATATAGAGTTAAAAGAATTTAAATTAAAAGAATATGAAGCAAGACCAAATATAAATCCTAAAATACTAAAAGAAAAGCAATTTGAATTACTAAGAGAAAAAAATCTATATAGTTATGGGGCTGATATAGTAACAGATACTAAAAAGATGAGTTTAAATAAAAATGTTTTAAAGAAAAAATATTACATAATAATAAAATATTTTTATGAACCAAGTGATATGGGAGAAGTTGGACTATTATCAGATGAAGAAGTAAGAGAGACAGCATTTTCAAATTTATATACAAAAGCAGCATCTTTGGTTAGGGTATTATCTGGAATTGGTGTTATTGGAAAAGTACTTAACTCTTTTGAATTAGTAGAATTATTATACAATGCATATAACAGAGATGATTCAGAAGTATTTAGTGTTGAAAAAGCATTAGAAGCAGGTTATGACGAAATATATATAGATGCAGAAAATGTTATAGATAAAAAGATTATGGCATTGAATAATGAAGCTCCACAAAGAGCAAAGGAAGCAGCTCAAAAAGCAATAGATCAAGTTTTAGACGAAAGAAGTGAAGAATTAAAAGAGATTGAAGAAAACATAGATGATATTGTAGCTGAGCTGGCAAAACAAATTTTAGCGGACGAAACCACTAAAATTCCACAAGATATAAAAAATGAAGCAATAGAAAAGATAGATAAAGAAAAAAACAAAAAGAAGAAAGGGGTAGAAGAAACTAATGGCAAACAAAACACAAAAGAATCAAGTAAAAAGCGTAGAGCAAGTTAATACATTAGAAAATAATGAGTATAACATACTTAAAAAGAAAACCGTAAAAGAGTTAATAGCACCATCTGGAATAGATGCATCAAACTTAGATTATCTAAAAATATCATCTTCAACAACAAGATTTGCAAGAAGTTTCTTTATATTCGCATTACCAAGAATGGCAACGTTTCCATACTTGTTGAGAGATATGTATGAGTTTGGAGATATAAACACATCTATATACATAAACCCAGTCCCAGAGGCAGAATCTCAAAGGCAATTAAATAAAACGATAAATGAGTTAGAAACAGAGAAGTTAGTTGCAAGAGATAAAGGAAATATAAACAGAGAAAGTTTGTTATCACAAAAACAATCAGAAGCAGAAGCTTTAAGAGATAAAATAGCAGCAGGATTTAATAAATTATTTGAAGCATCTGTTGTAACGACATTATTTTCATATAGTTTAAAAGACCTAGATAAGCTAACCACATTATTGATAAATGAGCTTTCAAAATCATTGGTAAGTTTAAAAACTACATGGGCACTACAAGAAGAAGCATTTAAAAGTAATGTACCTTTAATGAATGATATGATAAACAAAACACATACATTTGATAGAGATTCAATGGGAACAGTATTTCCATTTACAACTTCTGAGATAGGACATGATACAGGTGTACCACTAGGAATAAATAAACAAACAGGTGCCCCTATATTATTCGATAATTTCCATTCTTCTTTAACAAATTATAATATGGTGGTTTTTGCTAAGTCTGGTGCTGGTAAATCTGTTACTATGAAAACATTAATAGCAAGATCAAGTGTTTTAATGGGAATAGAAAGCTTAGCACTTGATGCAGAAGGTGAATATGTTACAATGGCAGAGGCGCTTGGTGGTATAAATATAACAATAAGTGCAAATTCAGATACAATTATAAATTTCTTTGATATAGAAGAAGAAAAAGTTAAGGATGAAATTACCGGAAAAGAAAGAACAGTCCTAAATGTTGAAAGTAAAGTAGAAGACGTTACACAAGTATTGCTTACTATGGCAAGAGGTAGCACAAGAAGTACAGTAGTAAATGAAATTACAAAACAAATAATTTCAGAATCAGTAGCAGAAGAATATGCTGAGCTTGGAATAACATCTGATCCGGATAGTTTATATGTTGCAAACGCAGATTATAAAGACATGTTTGCTAGAACTAAAAAAGATATGCCAACAATAGGTAGTTGGTATAATAGAATTCTACAAAAAGCAAAAGAAAATACAAATGAAGATTATAGATTCCATTACAGTTATTTAACAAAAGTAATGAAACAATATACAAAAGAATATAATGGTCAATTATCATATTTTGATGGGCAATCTACATTTAACTTATTAGAAGATATAACATTTATAAACTTAGATATTTCTAAATTAGAAGAATCATTTGCAAGACCATTAGCACAACAAATCCTATTATCATGGATTTGGGAAAAATACGTTAAGAAAAATAGTGAAAACAAAGGAAGAGCGAAACAAAAAAGAGTGTTGGTTGACGAAGCATGGATGATGCTTCCATATCCAGAAGCTGTTGATTTCCTAAACAGAATGGCTCGTCGTGCAAGAAAAAGAAATGTATCTTTGGCAATAATTTCACAAAGGTTCCAAGACTTTTATGAAAAACCAGAAGCACAAGCTGTTTTAACATCATCAGATACAAAATTATTCTTAGCTCAAGATAAATCAGAAATTGAGTATTTAAGAGAAGTATTTAAACTATCTGAAGGTGAAGCTGGATTCTTAATTACATGTAGTAGAGGTGAAGGTTTATTAAAAGTTGCAGGTGATTCAGCTATACTTGCAATTCAACCAACTAAGAAAGAGTTTGAATTCGTTGAAACAAACCTTTCAAAACAAGCTGAAATGGAAAAGAGAAGAAGAGAAGCTGAAGGTCAAGAATAATATAATTATATTAGTGATAAAGGAATTTAGATATGAAAAAAGTAGTAGTGGTATTAACGTTAATAATTATTTTGTTTAATTTCATATTTTGTAATAGTGTATATGCTGAAGGTGCAGAATCAATATCTGGTGAATCAAAAATGGTTAATATACTAGCTGTTGATAATGCAACTCCAGAAAACGGATTTGCACAACAAGAAATAGAAGGAGACACTGAAGAGAACGAAAATTATGGTGCAACAATTATGGGTGCAGTAGTTGGTCTTCTAGCTGGTGCAATTAATTTATTAGCGTTTCAATTTGATTTAATTATGGGACAACTTACTTTTTCAACAGAAGAAGGAAAATTAAATTATTTCTTTTCAATAGAAAGAACAGTATTTAATAGAATTCCGTTATTTAATATAAATTTCTTTGAAATGGGAGATACATATAAAGTAGGTGTTGAAGGTGCAAATCAAGTTGAGATTGAATCTTCAGCAGAAGTAAATGCAATTAAAGATAGAGTTGCTAAAATGTTTCGTATTATACAAATTATAGCAACTGGTCTTTCATTAGTTGTTTTATTATATATTGGTATAAGAATGGCATTATCTACTTTATCTGATGATAAAGCAAAATACAAAAAAATGCTTATAGGTTGGGTAGAGAGTGTTGTAATACTATTCTTATTAGAATATATAATGGTAGCTGTTATAATGTTTGGTGAAATGCTTACTAATTTATTCTATGATTTAGAAATTCAATTATTATCAACTGCAGCTTCAGATGAATCATTTGAATTGATAATACGTGAAAGAATATGGACAGCATTATTTGATTCTTCTGGATTAGATTATGCAATGAATACAGTAATGTATATATGCTTATTATTCTTACAATTAAAATATTTCTGGACATATTTAAAGAGAGTTTTAATGGTAGGATTCTTAATAATGATAGCACCACTTATTACAGTTACATATGGTATAGATAAAGCAGGTGATGGTAAAGCTCAAGCATTTTCTATTTGGATGAAAGAATTTGTTGTTAACGTTTTAATTCAACCATTACATGCGTTAATTTACTTAATTTTCGTATTATCTGCAGGTGAAATTGCAAAAGTTTCTCCAATTATCGCATTAGCATTTATAATGGCTATGGGTGTTGTAGAAAGAATGGTTAAGATAATCTTTGATCTTAAAGGATTAGTTTCACTTCGTGGTGTTAATAAATTAGGTAAACATTAATAGGAAGGTGAACAAGAATTATGAAGCTTTCTAAGATACAAATTATTGTAGGTGTTGTTTTAATTATACTTATTACATTGTTATTTTCACTTATGACTAAAACACAAAGAAAAATTGAAGAATCTAAAATAGTTGCACTTTCTCAAGTGAAGAAAGAAAATGAAGTTACTTTAGAGTCTATATTAAAAAAACATAATGTGCAATTTATATCTGTAGAAGGTATAAAAATATATGTTAGATTTGATAGAAAATTATACAATGAAGATGGAACAAGTAATGAGAATTTCTTTAAAGTTCTTGTACAAGAGCTTGTTGATTATAAACAATCTACATTTTATTTAATAGATGAAAAGAATAATATTGAAATTAAAGTATTCTTTAATGAAAGTGATAAATCATATACTACAAATATAAATAATAAACCAGATTTTTATGAAGATACAGATGGAGAAATTTATTCAGCTATTGAACATGTAAAAATAGCAAGAAATTCAAATATTTATACTGTAGAAGAATCAGTTGATATGATTGCAGCTCATACATTAAAATTTGATAAATTTGTTAAATATTTAGGAGAACCTGAAGGACCAGATGAAGATGGATATTACTTATTTGATGATGGAAATATAGCTGTAATTAAATATCCTGGAGAAGATAGAATAAGAAATATGGTTTATTCAGCTAAATATGTAAACAGATTTGTTTCTGAAATCGATAAAGATTATTCTTTAAATAAAGTAGCTGAAATATACGGAACAGCACCATTTGGTAGTGTTGAAGAAGGGTATTTAGGATATAGAAATAATGATTATTATATATTCTTCTATGATAATGAAATATCATTACATGGATATGATTATACTGCTCAATTAAAATTCGAAAAAGTATTAGAAGAATATATAATAGATAAAGATCTTTATAAATTATATAGAGCAGTAAAAATATTATGGCCAAGATATTACGAGGCAGAATATAATGAAGAAAATCAAACTTTATATATGTTATATCCTGCAAAAGGTGTAGAAATAAACCTAGGATATGAAGATATGAAAGGAATA
>JAZSPC010000010.1:0-43406 GCA_045537285.1 Clostridia bacterium | reverse complement strand
TTTTTATTTCTAGTTTATTTCCATCATATATTATTTCTAATCCTTGAATATTGCTTGGTTCTTTTACTATTTGTTTGGATAGATTTGGTTGTATAAAGTATTGATGTAGTAAATATTTATTTGTAGTTTTATTTGAATTTACTATTACTTCTAACTCTGCTTCATAAGAACTAATATTTAAAATATCTTCTATTAAATCATTTGATGATTTACTTATATTATTTCCAGTTTGAATGGTTTTATATACTATTTGTATTAAAAAAACCAAAATTAAAATGACTATAAAAATTATTAAAAATACTTTTAATTTTTTATTCATAATTCCTCCAAAAAACAAAAAAGAATAGATTAAATCTATTCTTTTAATGTATATGTTTTTAACAACTTAAATATTCTGTTATATACTTTACAAGCTCATCTTTATTCTCAATTTTATTCATTTCTTCTCTAAATTTTGATGAGTTTGGAAGATTTTTTGTGTAGCCTGAAATGTGCTTTCTCATTTCTCTTATTGCTACATATTCACCCTTTTCTTTTATCATTAATTCTAAGTGTTCTAAAATTGCATCTAATCTTTCTTTATTTGTTGGAATATATTCTGTACCTTCAATTATAGATTTAAATATCCATGGATTTCCAAGTGATGCTCTGCCTATCATAATTGCATCTACTCCTGTATATTCAAACATTCTTTGTGCAGATTTTATATCTTTTACATCCCCGTTTCCTATTACTGGAATACTTACTGCTTGTTTTACTTCTTTTATTATATCCAAATCACAAGCTCCGCTATAATATTCTTCTCTTGTTCTTCCATGTATTGTTATAGCTTTTGCTCCGGCTCTTTCAAATCTTTTTGCCGCTTCCACTGCAACAACATTACTATTGTTCCATCCTTTTCTAAATTTCACCGTTACAGGCTTTTTTACTGCTTCTACTACTGCTTTTACAATCTCTTCTGCTAAGTCTAAGTTTAATAATAACTTAGAACCATCCCCATTTTTTACAACCTTGGGTGCTGGGCATCCCATATTTATATCTATAATGTCTGCAATAGGTTCAACGTATTTGGCTGCATATGCCATTGATTCTACATCACTTCCAAATACTTGAACTGCTACTGGTCTTTTTTCACATTCCATATTTAAAAGTTTCTTTGTTTTTTCATCTCCATAGAAAATTGCTTTTGAGCTTACCATTTCCGTATATACAAGTGCTGCCCCTTGCTTTTTAGCCATTACTCTAAATGGCAGGTCTGTAATACCTGCCATTGGTGCTAGTAAAATATTATTTTCTAATTCTACATTTCCTATTTTAAATTTTTTTACGTACATTTTTTCCTCTAATTTATAAATATTGTTTTTTGTCTTCTACCACTAATATTTAAAAGCATTGCTATACACATAAAATTAGTTAGCATTGAGCTTCCACCATAACTTACAAATGGAAGTGGAACTCCTGTAATTGGAAGTAATCCCATTGTCATACCTATATTTTCTAACATGTGAAAAAAGAATATTCCTGCTATTCCTATTGCTATATATGAACCTAAATCATTTTTTGCTGTTTTGGCTACATATATTGCCTTTGTAATCATTACAACATAAAGAATAATTACTGCTCCTGCACATATAAATCCCAATTCTTCTCCTATTACAGAGAATATAAAGTCTGTGGTTTTAGGGTATAGATAACCTAACTGTGTTTGGTTTCCTTTTAGCATTCCCATTCCAAATAGTCTACCTGCTCCTATTGCAAGTTTTGATTGTATAATATTATATCCTGCACCTCTTGGGTCCATTTCAGGATTTAAAAATACTTCTATTCTTGTTTTAGCATGTTCTGGTAATATGAATACATAGGCTAGTGGCAAAGTTATAGCTATTAATAATAATGCTATTAATATATATTTTTTATCTATTCCTGCTACAAATAGCATAAAACATACTGAAACAACAAAAGCCATCGCAGTTCCATAGTCTGGCTGTATAATTATTAACAATAACGGAATTCCTATTAATATTAATAAAAGAAATAGTTTATGTATTTTGTTAATCTCATTCTTATTATCTTTTTGCAATCTTACTAATATTGTGGCTATAAACATTATTACAAATATTTTTGCAAGTTCACTTGGTTGAAATTTTAAAGTTTCAGTTATCTCGTACCAGCTCCTTGCACCATTCACAGGCTCTGTAAATAATACTCCTATTAATAGTACAACAAATACTCCATAAAAAACATAAGAAAATTTTGCTATCGTATTATAATCAATAAGCATAACTATAATTATTATAGGTATGCTTATTAAAAACCACAATATTTGTTTTTTAAATTCTGAATAGTCACTTCCAGCAGTTGCTGAAAATAATGCAACTAAACCAATTACTAATAATACTAGACTGCAAATTAATATTCCCCATTCAGCATTTCGTAAAAATCTTTTTTTCATATATTATCCTTTCGGAATAAAAATTTATTTGCTCTCCGTATTTGTTTCTTCACTTATTTCTTCGTTGATTTCTTCTACTATTTCTTCTGCTTTTTCTATAACCTCTTTTGTTTCTTCTTCTATTTTAGTTTCCTCTTGCTCTTCTTTTTTATCTTCTTCTGATACAGTTTCTTCTTTTTCAGTCTCTTTAACTTCTTCTACTGTATCTTCTTTTTTTTCAGAAGCAGCCTCTGCTTTTACTTTTCTTGCTCCTTCTTTCGCTTCATCTTTAACACTCATTATTGGAATATTAGCATATAGAACAGGCGCACCGGTTGTTCCATCATCATTAGATTTATTTGTTAATCTAACATCTATTGCGTTTTCATCTACATCTATATACTTTTTAATAACTTCAATTATTTCTTGTTTCATTAAAGCTAAGAAATCGGCAGATATGTTTGCTCTATCTTGCATTAATACTAAGTGCAATCTTTCTTTTGCTGCATCTTTTGATTTTGCTTCTTTTTCACTTTTACCCAAGCCTTTAAAAAATTTTAATATATTTTCAAACATTCGTCTATTCCTCCAATTAACTACTTATTTATCTATCTTTATTTTCCCTTAGAAAAAAGTCTTTTTAATTTGGCAAAAAATCCTTTTTCTCTTCCTGGTATAGTTATCTCTATATTTTCTCCCAAGATTCTTTTTGATATTTCTAAATAAGCTTTTCCAGAAGGTGCTTTTTTGTTTGATATTACTGGCTCTCCTTTATTGGTTTGAGAAATAATATATTCGTCATCTGGCACAACACCAATTAAATCTATTGATAATAAATCTACTATATCATCAACATCCATCATTTCGCCTTTTCTTACCATACTTGGACGTAATCTATTTACTACTAATTCTGGATTTTTGATTTCTGATGATTCTAATAATCCTATTATTCTATCAGCATCTCTTATTGCTGAGATTTCTGCTGTTGTTACAACTATTGCTCTATCTGCACCAGCAATAGCGTTTTTGAAACCTTGTTCAATTCCAGCAGGACAATCTATTAAAATATAGTCAAATTCTTCTTTTAATTTATTTGTTAATTCTATCATTTGCTCTTCATTTACAGCACTTTTATCTCTTGTTTGTGCAGCAGGTAACAAAAATAGTTCTTCAAATCTTTTATCTTTGATAAGAGCTTGTCTTAATTTACATTTTTCTTCAACAACGTCTACTATATCATATACTATTCTGTTTTCTAAACCCATAACAACATCTAGATTTCTTAAACCAATATCAGTATCTACTAATACTACTTTCTTCCCTTCTAATGCTAATGATGCACCTAAGTTTGCTGTTGTTGTTGTTTTTCCTACTCCACCTTTTCCTGATGTTACAACGATAACTTCTCCCATTATTATTCCTCCTCGATTATATTGCTTCCGTAGTGCTTTATAATTTCTTTGCCTATATTTTATACGCATTTTCGAATAAAGTCAATGATAATGAGGTAAAAAATAAAATTTGTATAAAAAAAGAACATAAATATATTTATGCTCTTTTTTAAATTTACTATATTTATTTATGTCAGTTTTGAGATTTATTTAATTAACAATCACATCCGCATATATCGCAAACCGATTGGTCATCATCTTCATCGACGTGTCCATTTACACAGTAACCACAAGCATCGCATTGTCCGTCGTTATTTTCATCCAAATGAGCAATTTTTTCGTTGCAAACATCACAATTACCATCATTATTATTATCTTCACATGTGCCTCTACCACCACGTACATTTACAAGTTCACATATATCACAACTTCCAACTCCTTCATGCTCATGAGACCCATCTGATGGTACACACCAAATAGAATAAACACCATCTGATATACTAGGGTGAATACATTCGTCTCCACAATCGCAAAATCCATTACTGTAACTATGTGGAAAAACACCAGACCACTCCTCAAAATATAGTCCGCAAGTACTACAATAATACTTCTGTTCACATTCTTCACTATTAACATATTGAGCTTTACATTCAGTTTTATTATGTTCGCATACTAAACCACATACAGAACACTCTACTGCATTATATGAACCAATATCATCATTATATTCGGCGCCTGTCCATTGGTGTTCTGAACAAGTTTGTTGATTTAATTGATTTAAATAGTCTAAATACCCATTTAACATTCCTGCTTCATTCTTTTGTGCCTGATTATATGAGCTTGCTGCATTTTGTGCATAGTGCAATATTCCATCATTTGTTATACTTGATATTGCCACTACTGCTAAGATTAATAATACTACTATTGTTATTATTAATGCTATTAACGTTATACCTTTATTTGTTTTTGTACTTTTCATTTTTATCCTCCTTTGTGTACATTCTTATGTACATTTTACTATTTCTATTTTTTACTGTCAATTATTTTTCGACATTTTCTTTTTCCAATTTTTACACACAAAAAACAGACACGATCTATATCAATAATCGGTCTGTTTTATATACATTTATATAAAGGCTAATTTCATCAGCCTTATTTTTTATATTTATTAAATTACATGTGTGTGTGTGTGTGTGTGTGTACTCTTGCAACGGTTTCAGCCATTTTTATTTTCTCCTTTGTTTTTTACTTCTTATTTAAATTATATCTATACTTTTTTATCTTGTCAATTATTTTAGAAAAATGTCATATATTTGTAATATTATTTTTTATAATTCTCTGCGCCAGTAGAATAAATATTGTTGTGCTAGGCCTGATAATTTCCCAAATTTGCTTTCTGCCAGTTCCAGTATCTTCTTATTGCTTATATTTTTACTATTTCCTTCTGTAACTTCGTTTAAATACAGTTCTGTCATTACTCTTTTTACCCATACATCTATTGGAAATACTTCATGTTTTTTCATTGAAAACAGCATTATACAATCTGCAACTTTAGGCCCTACTCCTGGAAACTTTAAAAGTTCCTCCCTTAAAGCATTTGTATCTTCCATTTTTTCTAATTTAACTAAATCTATTTCTTTGTTGTTTATAATTTGAGTTGTTTCATATACTCTACTGTCTCTAAACCCCAAACTCAAAAGTCTTAAATCCCTTACACTTGCATTTGAAAGCTCTTCTGGTGTTGGAAATGTATAGTATTTTATATTGTTCCACTCTATTTCTTTTCCGTATTTTTTAGAAATTCTTTCAATTATTCCTTTTATTCTAGGTATATTATTGTTGGCAGAAATTATAAAGCTTATTAACGTTTCCCATATATCTTGTTTTAATATTCTTATTCCGCTTCCATATTCAATACTTTTTTTCATATTATCATCTATTTTTGATAACTCAGATTTTATTTTATTATAATCTGTTTCCAAATCAAAATACAGGTTGCATACATCTTGAATATTATCTTCACACATACCTTTTATTATAATATTATTTTGTTCTTTTTTTACATTTAGAACATTACCACCTACTACGCCTGTATAACTACCATTTTCCTCTTCATTCCATCTAAAACATTGCCCACATTCAAATATGTGTTTTGGTTCAAAACATCCTACATTTTCTAATACATATACTTGCTCTTTCATATTATTACCTCTTTTTTAATTATATTGTTTTTTTATAAGTATGTCAACGTCCGTTATGGTGGTATATTAGAACGTGAATTTAAATTAATTTTTGATACAATAATTTTACTGACAGTAAAATTAAATATTAATATAGAAGGAAATGAAGTATAAAATGATAAATGAAGTTGAAAAAGATATTTATTACTTAGTTGGTCAAAATATTAAAAAGCAAAGAAAATTAAAAGGTTTAACACAGAAAAAATTAGCAGAAATTACATATTACAGTTATGAGTTTGTTAGAAAAATAGAATCTAGAAGTGCATGCAGAAATACTTTTTCACTAAGCACTGTGGATAAGATTGCAAAAGCATTAGGCGTAGATATTAAAATATTATTTGAACCCTTAGATGAAGAAAAAGTTTCATAACAAAAAAAGAAAGTGAAAAATATCACTTTCTTTTTTTATTTTTACTAGATTCTTTTAAATCCTTTTCCATAAACTTCTCTTACATTTGTTATAACTGTAAATGACTTTGGATCTACTTTATTTGCGATTTGCTTTATCTCTATAATTTCTCTTCTAGATGCAATACACATAAGCATCATTCTTCTATCGTTTGTATACATTCCTTTTGAATATATACCTGTTACACCTCTTAATACATTCTCAGATATTTCTTCTGCAATATTTTTATATTTATTTGAGATTATAAATATCATTTTAGAGAAACCAATTCCTTCAAATACAATATCTATAACTTTTCCCATTATATAGATTGATATTGCTGAATACAAACCAATTTCTAATTCTTTTAAAAATATTACATTTAAAGCAATTACTATTGCATCAAAAATTACTATTAAATTGCTTGTAGATAAATTAGGTTTAAAACTACGCACTATATAACTTACAAGGTCACTACCACCTGTTGATGCATGTGCTTTTAAAATTAATGATGTTCCAATACCAATTAAAATACCACCATAAATACATGCCAAAAACCTATCTGTTGTTAGCGCATTAAATCTATCAAAAAAATCTATAAATTGTGATAAAAATACTGTACCTAAAATGCTTTTAAAGACAAATTCTTTGCCTATTCTAATAAATGCAAATATAAATAATGGTATATTTAGTAAAAGTATTACTGTACCCATTCTCCAATTAAATAAATAATATGTTATTGTTGCAATACCAGAAAACCCACCTGATGATAATTGATTTGGGAGTAAAAACAATGATGTGGCAATAGACATCGTCATTGTTCCTAACATTATTAGTAAAACTTCAAAAGCATATTTTTTTATTAATAATTTGTATCTTTTTATTTTTCTTGATTTTTTCATAATTACACCTTAATGTAATTATTTCCAATTAATTATTTGTTATTCTAAATTAAAAAAATAAAAAGGGAAATCCCTTTTTATTTTTTCTAAATCTCAATCTTTTCTCTAACTTGCTGTGTATATTCATCATACGTTTGTAATATTATTAATTCTGATTTTCCCTTTTTAACTTTATTGTCTGCTTCAACAATTAGATCTACATCATATGTTTCTTTTATTTTCTTAATATTAGACCTTTTATGTCCTACTACATTGTTTAAATCTGCAAAATTTACTTTTACTTTTACTTCTTTTACTTTATCATTTATTTTTTTAATTTTATCTACTATACTATCATACCAAATGCTGTCTTCTACTAGTTGTCCAAAGGCCGGATGATATGGTCCTGCTACTACTTCGCTTTTCTTTGCTTTTGGGTCAGTTATTTCATCTGTATTTTGAAGACCTACTCTTATTACTTGTATATTCTTTTTATTAAATAAATATAGTAATTCTTTACATCTTTCAACAGCTTGAAGGACAGTTAATGGTTTATATTCTCCTTCTTCTAGTTCTTTTTCTAATTTTGTTCCTTTTATTACAAGTACTGGATAAATTCTTACCATTTTAGGTTTTAATCTTATTAAATCTTTTGCTGTTCTTATTTCATCTAATTTTGTACTTTCTGGAAGTCCAACCATCATTTGATGTCCTAGTCTAAACATATATCTTCTTATTAATTTTGAAGCATTTTTTACATCTTCAAATGTATGTCCTCTATCACATCTTTTTAAAATGTAATCATTAGTCGATTGAACACCTAATTCTATTGTTTTTACATTATATTTTTTTAGCATTTTTAAGATATCTTTATTAATATAATCTGGTCTTGTTGATATTCTAATTCCATTTACCTTTTTGCTTTTTATGTATTCATTTGCAATTTTTAGATATTCTTTTTGTTTTTCTACCTCTATTCCTGTAAAGCTACCACCGAAAAAAGCAATTTCGACATATATTTTTTCATCTTTTATACTATTTAAATAACTTTCTATTATTTTTACTACTTCTTCTTTTGTAGGCATTTTTGATTTTCCACTTATGCTTTTTTGATTACAAAATGAACAATCATTTGGACAACCCAAGTGTGGTATGAATACTGGTATTACTAATTGTTTTTTATTGTTTTTCATTTTCATGCCTCCTTTTTAACTTAAATTTTCTAATGCATTTTTTGCAGCCATCATTTCTGATGCTTTTTTGTTTTTCCCTTTTCCTGTTCCTAAAACTTTTCCATTACATTCTACTTTTGATTCAAATACTTTATTGTGGTCTGGACCACTTTCACTAATTATATTGTATTTAATATTAACATTTCCATGTATTTGAAGTCTTTCTTGTAGAACTGTTTTATAGTCTTTATTTCCTACATTTTCACTTGCAATCTTTATTGCTTCTTTTAAATTGTTTATAATAAACATTTCTGCATTTTCAAGATTTGAATCTAAATATATTGCTGCAATTAATGCTTCTACACTATCTGCTAAAATTGCTTTTGATAAATTTGCTTGATTTGAACTTTCACTTTTTCCTAAGTTTAAGAAATCACTAAAATTATGCTTAATTGCTACTTTATGTAGGCTTTCTTCACACACAACAGTTGCTCTAACTTTAGTCATTTCTCCTTCTTTTAGATGACTATAATTATCATATAGATATTTACTTGATACAAATTCTAAAATACTATCTCCTAAAAACTCTAACTTTTCATTGCTTTCTACATTATTTTCGTAAGCATATGATGTATGAGTTAGTGCTTTTATTAATAGCTCTTTATTTTTAAATTCATATCCTATATTATTTTCAAATTCTTTAAGTTCCATTTTTACCTCCTTTTTATTAATTTCTTTTATATTATATACCTTTTTTTTTAATTTGCAAATATACTTAACAAATAAAACTCCGACTATGTCGAAGTTCTATTTTATTTTTAATTCTCTAATTTTCTTTTTCTTACTCTATAATCTAAATAATCATTTACTAATATTTTTATAATTGATGCTATTGGAACTGCAAGGAACATTCCTAGTACTCCCCAATATGCACCAATAAATGTTACTGAAAATATTACTAATATTGGACTTATTTTTAATTTATCACCTAGTATTTTAGGATTTATTATGTTTGCATCAATTTGTTGTAGTATTATAATTACTATTGCAAGCCATATTGCTTGTCCTAATCCACCTGTACAGAAAGTTATAAATATTGCCATTGTTACTGCTATTATTGCTCCAAAGAAAGGTATTAGATTAAATAACCCTATTAAGAAACCTAGTAATGCAGCATATTGAACCCTCATTATTATCATAGCAATAGTTGTTACCACTCCTATAATAACTGCATCTATTAATTGTCCTGATATAAAGTTATAAAAAATCGAATTTGTTTTATTAATATATTTCACTATAAGTTCGTATTTTTCTTCTTTTAATAAACTTTGTCCAACCTTTTTAAAGAATTTTATTATAGACTCTTTTTCTATTAAAATATATACAGATATTATAATAGTTACAAACACATCAAATATTCTAGATGCTACACTAATTACACCTTTTATATATCCAGTTATATTTTCTAAACTTAAATACTTTTCTAAATCTATTTGTGCAATTTTTGCTACCATATCTTGTGCATTAATTTGATTCCAGAAAGAATCTTCTGGCAAATTATTAATTGTATTTATTATTGAGTTATAATAGCCTGGTAAGTGATTAATTAAGTCTGTTATACTTGCTACCATTGGTGGTAATATTACATTAACTAATATAAATATAATTAATACTATAATTAAGTATACTGCAAAAACCGAAAATCCTCTTGCTCTCTTTTTTAATAATTTATGTTTTGATTTTTTAAATGTTTTCTCAACACTTTTACATGGTGTATTTAATATCAAAGCTATTAATATTCCCATTAAAAATGGCATTAATATTCCAACTAAATTTGATATAAATATTCCTATTTCATTAAAACTGTCTAAAAACTTATATACTAAAAGTACTACTACTGCTAGTGAAAACCAGTATAACCAACCAGTTATTTTTCCTTTCTTTTTCATAAATTACCTCCTATATATTTATTAAATTTCTATATCCAACTCTATTGGGCAATGGTCACTTCCCATAACTTCTGGATAAATTTTGCTATCTATAATTCTTTTGTTTAAACTATTTGATGTTATAAAATAATCTATTCTCCAACCGATGTTTTTTTCTCTTGCATGTCCCATATATGACCACCATGTATATGCTTCTTTTTGTTCAGGATACAAAAATCTAAATGTATCTGTAAAATTTTCTTTTAGTAATTCTGTCATTTTATTTCTTTCTTCATCTGTAAAGCCCGCATTATGTCTGTTAGTTTTAGGATTTTTTAAATCTATTTCTTTATGTGCTACATTTAAATCTCCACACAATATTAGTGGTTTATTTTCATTTAATTTGTTAAGATATTTTCTAAAATCATCTTCCCAGACTTGTCTATACTCTAATCTTTCTAACTCTCTTTTTGAATTTGGTGTATAACAATTCACCATATAAAATTTATCAAATTCTAGTGTAATTACTCTTCCCTCTTTATCATGCTCTTCTATTCCTATGCCATAACTTTCTGAAATCGGTTTGTTCTTAGTTAATATTAATGTTCCAGAATAACCTTTCTTTTCTGCACAGTTCCAATATTCGTAATATCCAGGAAAATCAAAATCTGCTTGTTCTTTTTGCATCTTTGTTTCTTGGATACAAAATATATCTACATCTACTTCGTTAAAAAAGTCTAAAAAACCTTTATTTAATACTGCTCTTAATCCATTAACATTCCAAGAAACAATTTTCATTTGCCTCTTCCTTTCGAAATAATATATATTGTTTATATACTAAAACACAAATATTTTCAATACTTAAATTACATATTTTAATTATATGCACAAAAAAGAGTTGGGACTCCAACTCTTTTTCAATTTTTATTTTACTGTTTTAGCAGTTTTTACTACATATTGCATACATCCATAAACTAGGTCATCCCAAGTATCTGATGCTGGACAGAATCTTTTTTGTACTCCATTTATTGTTTTTCCGTTATAGTATTTTCCACCTTTTGTTAGGTAGTTTTGATGTAGTTTTTGTGCTGCTACTTCTAAACCTTCTTTTTCAGAAGAATATTTTATTAATTCTCCTTTATACATTAAACTTATATAGTTATGTGCGTTTCTATGGTTTTCTGCTATATTCCATCCTGATTCTGCTGCAATTAAGCCACAGAAAAACATTTCATTTATTTGATATTTTTCACATAAATCATATATTGTATCTGCGTTTCTATAAAAGAATTTTGATTTATCTGATTTTAAGTTTTTCATTATTTTCTTAAAATCTTCTTTTGATAAACCAGTTCTTTTTGTTAAATCCATATTTTTACTTATTTTAACATCTTTTGGTTCTATATCTGTTTGCACTATTTCTTGTGTTCTATCTACTTCTCCTCTTGATGTTACAGATGTTACTTGTACTATTTTATTTACTGCTTTTTTAATAATTTCTTCTTTTATAACTGTTCTAGATATTTCTATATCATTTTGATATTTTACTTTATATGTTACTTCTTTTAATCCATCTTTCCCTTGTTGAATCACTTGATTTACTCTGTCTTTTTCGCTAACTGAACTTGTATTTTTTGTTATTGTTTCATAAGGTATAGTTTCTTTTACCACCTCTATTTTTTCTACTATTGTAGCATAGCTTCCAAGAACTTGTTCTAATGTTATTGCTTCATCCGCATTTGCAATTTGTGTAACCATATTCTCCATAGTTCCACTTTTTGCAATTTTAATTGTTCTATCTTCTCCTATTTGTGAATCTAGATTTGGAAATACTATTTCATCTGGAAGTATTACAATATTATTCTCTTCTAATATATCTATAATTTTTGTTTTAGTTGTTATAACGTTCATTGCGTAATTGTCTGCTAAAACTATTTTTACACTATTTAACTTTGTATTAAAAGCTAAAACTGCAACACTACAAGTAATCATTAAAATCACTGTTACTATTGCTATTTTTAGCACTTGAAAAGCTGCTTTTTCATTAGTTCTCATAGGCTTAAATCCTCCTTTAAAACTACTTGACTTGATTATATCATTACATCAATAGCGAGTCAATTATTTTGTAATATTTTTGTAATATTTTTGTAACAATATATTATATTCTTTTTGTACAAGTTTATGAATATTTTGTAAATTTTGTTGTAAATTAAAAGTATATATGATAATATATTTTTAGTAAAATATTTCAAGGAGGGAATACCATGACAATTTTTATAGTTATATTAATTGTGGTAATTGCTTATTTAGTTATAACTTATAACAACCTAGTTGTATCAAGACAAAAAGTTAAAAATGCATGGAGCCAAATCGATGTACAATTACAAAGAAGATTTGATTTGATACCAAACTTCGTTGAAACTGTAAAAGGTTATATGGCACATGAAAAAGATACTTTGGCAAAAGTTACAGAATTAAGAACTTCTTGGGCTAATGCTGGAACTGTTAATGAAAAAGCAGAACTTAATAACCAATTATCTGGTGCTTTAAAAACAATTATGGCAGTTTCTGAAAATTACCCAGATTTAAAAGCAAACCAAAATTTCTTAGATTTACAAGAAGAATTACGTAACACAGAAAATAAAATTTCTTTTTCAAGACAATTCTATAATGACAGTGTTACAACTTATAACACAAAATTAGAAGTTTTCCCAAGCAATTTAATTGCTGGATGGTTTAAATTCACAGCAGAAACTTTATTTGCTGCTGAAAGTGAAGAAGCAAGAAAAAATGTTAAAGTAGATTTTAACAATTAATTTTTAAATGAGGGGTTAGAGGTGGGAATGCCTCTTCCCTTTATTTTTATCTTGGAGGAAAATTTATGTTTGAAGATATAAAGAAAAATAAAGTAAAAACTAGTGCAATAATTGGAGCGTTTATATTAATCATCACTTTAATAGTCTACTATATATGTATGGCTTTTGATTTAGGATATATTTCAATATTTATTGCATTAATATTCTCAATTACTTCTGCTTATGCATCTTACTACAATTGTGATAAAATCGTTTTAAAAATGAATAAAGCAAGACCTGCAACAGAAGAAGAATTTAAAAAATTAAATAACATTCTAGATGCTTTAATGGTAAGCTCTGGTCTACAATTTAGACCAAAACTATATGTTATGGATGATGAACAACCAAATGCTTTTGCAACTGGTAGAGATCCAGAACACTCTGTGATTTGTGTTACAACAGCTCTTTTAGATAGATTAGATTATTATGAATTAGAGGGAGTTCTAGCACATGAATTAAGCCATATAGCAAATTATGATATTAGATTATCTGCTATTGTTACTGTTATGGTTGGTGTTATAGTAATGCTTTCTGATATGTTTGCAAGAACTACTCTACATAGAAGAAGTGATAGAGATTCTGATAGCAAAGGCAATGGAATTATAATGCTAATTGGATTAATTTGTTTAGTTATTTCTCCTATTTTTGCAAAACTTATGCAACTTGCAGTTTCAAGAAGAAGAGAATATTTAGCAGATGCAACAGCAGTTCAATTTACAAGAAATCCAGATGGATTAATCTCTGCTTTAATTAAAATATCAGAAGATCCAAATGAACTAAAAAATGCAAGCAAATCAACAGCTCACATGTATATATCTAGTCCATTTAGAAGCAAAAAGAAAACAAACTTACTTTCAACTCACCCTGCAACAGAAGATAGAATTGAAGCATTGAGAAATATAAAATAATTTTAATATAAATATTTAAGAGCTTTACTTTTGTAAAGCTCTTTTCTTATTTAATATTAAATATTTCTTTTGCATTTTGATTTGTAAGTTCAGCAACTTCGTCTATTGTTTTATTTTTTAATTTCGCAATTTTTTCTGCAACATATTTTACATTCATAGAATTATTTCTTGTTCCTCTAAATGGCTCTGGTGATAAATATGGACTATCTGTTTCTATAAGTAGTTTGTCTTCCGGAATTAAACTTAATATTTCTTCTACATTTTTAGCATTTTTAAAAGTTATTACTCCTGATAAAGAAATATAATATCCTAATTTTACCGCTTCTTTTATTAATTCTTGATTTAGTGGACAACAATGAAATATTCCTTTTTTATTTACATTATTTTGTTTTAATATTTCTATTGTATCTATAAATGCATCTCTTGTATGAATTACTATTGGTAAGTTTAATTTGTTTGCAAGTTCTATTTGTTTTATAAACACTTCTTTTTGTAGCTCTTTATTTTCCTTATTCCAGTAATAATCTAAACCTATTTCTCCTATTGCTACTACTTTTTTATTTTTTGCAATTTCCTCTATTTTTGAAATACTTTCATCAACATCGTTTTTTATTTCTTCCACATCATTTGGTGATATTCCAGCTGTTGTGTAAATCTGTTCATAATTTTCTGCTATCTCTATTGCTTTTTTTGAGCCTTCTATATTGTATCCTGCTATAATAAAATTAGAAACACCGTTTGAAAGTGTTTCTTTTATTATTTGCTGCCTATCTATATCAAATTTTTCATCATTATAATGTGAATGTGAATCAAATAAATTCATTTTTTCTCCTTATCTAGTTATAATTGCAACATTTGCTGTTGCATATTCTTTACAGTGAGATATGCTTATGTCTATATTTTCTATTTTTTCTTGTAATTTTTTACTTGTAAATGTTACTCTTGGTTTTCCTTGGTCATCATTTAAAATCTCAGCATCTTTCCAAGACACTTCAAATTTATCATCTAGTAATTCTGATATAGCTTTAAATATTGCTTCTTTTGCTGCAAACCTTCCTGCGTAGTGCTGAAATTTTGCATTTTTCTTACTTTCGCAATATTCGATTTCTTTTTTAGTATATATTTTATTTTTAAAGTTTTCTCCTAAACTTTCTATACTTTCTTTTATTCTATTAATTTCTATAATGTCTGTACCTGTTAAAATTTTCACGTTTATTTCCTTTCAAAATTAATTATTTTGTATAGTATTTTAAATTTAGGTCAACTCCTAAATGATATTCTCCAATAAAGTCAATTACTAAATTATCTTCTAAATTATATTTTGCCTCAGCAACTACATTTCCGTTTTTATCTAAACTTCCCCATAATCCATCTTTTTTTACTGCTACATATCCATAATCATTTTGCTCTCTTGCATCATCATAAATATAGTCTACTATAACTTTTCCATCTTTATCTACAAAACCATATTTTCCGTTTTGTTTACTTAGGAATAAGTTGTTGTTTGTTAATATATCTTTTGAGCTTTTTTCTTGGCCATTTGTTTCAAAATATTTATATTCTTCTTCTGTCCACACTTTTATATATGCTTTTTTAGAATTTGTTTCACTTAATACACCTTGTGTAATTTCTGTAAGCTCACTATTTAATATTTTGTTTACATCTGTACTATTTGCTTCTAGTTCATATACTTTTACATCTTCATAAAAATTAATCTTAGAATATTTAAAATCTACTTTTATATCATTATCTAAACTCATTATTCCATAATTATTTCCTGATTTTGCTATGAATTTGTTATTAGATGTATATATTAAATCTTTGTATTCTTTTTCTAATTTTGCTTCTGTTTCTACATTATATGCTGTATAACCTTTTGAATTTTTATATACAATAATGTTATCTTTTATAGATTTTATTTCTTTAAAACTTTCTGAAAATACGACTTCTTCTTTATCATTTATTACTTTGTATTTTCCATCTACTTTTACACAAAATATTTTATTATTATTTAATGCTAATACTTCTTGATACTTGCAATCTAAAACATCATAAATCCCGTATTTATCATTTTGTTTTACTATATATTTTTTTGTATTTGCCCCAAGTGTTTTAATTTCTTGATATTCATTTGTGATGACTTCACGTCCTGAATCATCAACCAATCCTAATTTTTCGTCTTTTACTGTAATTAAGCTATTTGCAACACCTTTTAATGTATATATTTTTTCGTAAACCGTGTCTAATATTTGTTTTCCATCAAAATTAATTAATCCATATTTTCCGTCTTTTTCTACTAATAATACATTTGCTTCATACCACACATTATTATTTTCATCATAATTTTCTAATGGAAGAACTTTATCGTATTCTTTAAATACTTCTTTTCCTTTTGCATTTAATACTTTTGTTTCATATGTTCCATCTTCGTAATTTACATCATATGTACATATGAATATTGGTTGTTTATTATTTGGAATTATAATGGCATCATCATAAGTTGGGTAAATTATTGTTTTTGCATTATTATCTATAACTCCCCATTTGCTGTCTTTATTTATTACAAAATATGTTGTACTTACTAATTTACTTGCTGATGAATCCGAACTTAGTAAGCTTTTAACTGCCATTATAAACATTATTATTAACATAAATGCTACTATTACTGCTACTACTTTTTTCATATTTAACTTTGGTTTATTATCATATCTTCTTCCTCTACTCATAAAAACCTCCATAATTATTTTTAATGAAACGATACTTTCCCTAATAATATATCATATTTTTTTAAAATTGTCGATATTTTGACACGTTTATTTATAACTTGCAAAAAGTTTTCAAATATTGTATAATTCTTTTCAGTTATTTAAAGGAGATAAACTTATGGCAATTTTTACATATGAATATAAAACTAGATATACCGATGTTGGAAGTGATAATAAACTTACATTAAAAGCATTAGTTGCAACTTTGCAACAAGCAGCAATTTCCCATTCTGAACAAGCAGGTTATGGGGTAAATCATATAGATAAAACACATTTAGCTTGGCTACTTTTAGATTGGAAAGTACAAGTAATTTCTTACCCAAATTCAAATGAAACTTTAACTGTTAAAACATGGCCAAGAATTTTTGATAAATTATATTCTTATAGGGATTTTGAGGTTTTTGATGAGGATAATAATTTAGTAGCAATTGCTTCTTCAAAATGGTTTGCAATAGATACTGAAACTAAAAAAATACGAAAATTAACACCAGAAATAACAGAATCATATGGTGAACCTATTACAAAATGTGTATTTGAAAATACTTTTAATGAAAAACTTAAAGTTCCAGAAGATTTAAAATTAAATTTTAATTATGAAATCCAAAGAAGAGATATAGATACAAATGGACATGTTAATAATTTGAACTATATAGATTTCGCATTAGAAACACTTGATGAAGATATTTATAATAGTAATACATTCCATAATCTAGAAGTTATATATAAAAAAGAAATTAAACTTCATGAAAAAATTAATTGCTATTATTCTTGTGAAAATGAGAAACATGTTGTTACAATTAAAAGTGAAAATAATGAAACTGTGCATGCAGTTGTAAAATTATATTAAAAAATAGAAACCTATTGGTTTCTATTTCTTTATTATCTTTGTAACAATAATAGTCATATCATCTTTTGCTTTCCCGTAGTTGTTATCTATCGCTTCTTTTAAAAGAATGTCTGCAATTTTCTGTGCATTTGTTGTTTCCATTTGTTCTAGTAAATTTTTCACCCAAATTTCTTTATTTTTGTATTCGCTATTTGATTCTACTATTCCGTCACTACACATTACAACTATATCATTATCTTCAATGTCTCTATCATATACTACTAAATCTATATTATTTAATATTCCTGCTGGTAAAGCTATGTTTTTTATAATATCTACATTTTTATTATTTTTTATAAATGTTGGACAAGCTCCATTTTTAATATATTCAATATTTCCTGCAAATAAATCTAAAACCATAATATCAAGAGTTGCAAAGGTTTCATCTTTTATATTTGCTGAAATTGTATTGTTTATTAACTCTATTGAAGTTTCTTTGTCAAAACCATTTGATAATAATCTACCTAGCATCTTTATTGCTATTTGGCTAGATTTTCTTGCTTCTGGTCCTGACCCCATTCCATCACTTATTGCAAGCAGATATTTTCCATCTTCTAATGATATTTGAAGACTACTATCCCCTGATACATTTTCTCCATCTTTTTTTGTTTTTGCAATTCCTATTTGCATACCAAACTTATCTTTTGATATATATGTTTGGTGACAAATTTTATTATCTTTTTTTATTCCACATTTTTCTTTTTTAATAACAATTTGTTCTTTTAATACATCAGATAATATTTCTGAAATTTTACTTGTTGGGCACTCTATTATTTTATTATCATCACAAGTATTGAGCATTACTTTTATTATGTATCTTCCTGTTTTTTCTTGGCTTATATTTACATCCAAAACATCAATTTGACGTTGTTTGCAGATTAGCATGATTTCTTTTTTCTTATCTAAGAAATCTTCTCTATCTTCTTTTTCAATGTCATTTGCAATATTATCTATTGCCTTTGAAACTCCGTCTAATTGAACAGATATATTTTTGTTATTTTCATTTATTTTGCTAGCCATTACCAAACTTCTCTTGCTTTCTTTAAAAGCACTATTTACTGCATTTACAACTTCTTTTATATTATTTTCTATTTTCAAAGAAGTTTTATAATTATCAAAACCTACGATATAGTTGTTGTGATTTTCATATATTTTTAATAAATCTTCTCTATTTATTCTCTCTTTTTGAACTAAAACTTCAAAAATATCATTTACAATTACTTCTTGCTCATCCATTAAATCTTCGTATAGTATATTTTCTTTATTTACTTTAATGTTTTCTTGTAATTCATCTATAAATATTTCTTTACTATCATTTAGCAAATCCTTATTAATATTTGCAACTTCTTTATATGTGTTAGACATCTGTTTTATTACATCTGATACATCATTTAGTTTATTTAATGTTTCTTTACTTCCTTCTAATCTATAAGTTGCTCCCTCTGGAAGAATACTATTTTTTCCAAGTAAATCTGCTATATTTATTTCAATCTTGTTTGGAACAAGTATAAGTGCTAATGATGCAACTAAAATTTCTTTAAAACAAATAAGTTCAATTACTTGTCCATTATATACATATGTAAGCATCATATTTCCTGCTATAAAACCTATTATTACTCCAAACTTTCCTAGTTTGTTAAGTATTCCAGCAAGCATTCCCGAAAATGCAAATACTGCAATTAATATTGGATCTGAATTTGTTATGATTCCAAGTACAACTCCTACTGTTACGCCAGAAGTTGTTCCTATTAAAATACCATTTTTCCAACCTAATATTAGGACTAATAAAATGCTAATTACATTACTAACTTGTAAACCTATAAATTCTGTATTTCCAAAACATGTACCAGCAATTGAAACCATTAAAGTTGCTCCAATTACTTCTTCTATTGAAAATGCTTTTTTATTTCTTATCTCATTTATCACTATAATTGATTTACTAAATATTTTGTAGAAAATATATGCTGTCATTCCTGATGTTATAGAAACCAATAAATCATATATTAAAATTTGATTAAAGAACATTTTTATTGTTTGTCCTAAAAATACTGACCAGAACACATATTTACCTAATTTTACTTTTTCTGATTCATATTCTAATAATAATTTTTTAGGTTTAAATACAAGAATAAGCAAAACTAAAATTGATGCAGTAAATATGTATGATAAAAGACCAGCTGTTTGAAATTTTATAAATATACCAATTAAAGTTAATATAAATAAAACACCAACTGGAATACTATTACTTATTGTAGCAGCAAGTATAGCCACCGCAAATATTGAGTAATTTAACCCTATGCCATCCACGCATGACAACATAAGGGATAAAATATATAAAACAATACTTTGCCCCTTTACTGCTCTTTTTATAAAATCTATTACTCTATTACTACTTTTTATATTTATTTCATCTTTTTCTTCTGTATAATCCCTATAAACATTTTGAAACATTTTTACACCCCGCAACACCTTAAATTTACTTTACAATTATAAGATGTTAACTCTAAATTGTTTGTCGTTTTTAGAAATTAATTATAAAAAGTTTTTTACCTTTTATGATTAATAATTTGTTTTATTTTTTATTTTCAAAAAAAACAAACAAATTGTTTATATTATTTTACTATAAATTATCTGATTTTACAATATCTTGTCTAAAGAAAAATGACTTGTTTTTGCCCCACCTCTGAAACATATTATTGGTAAAAATAATCCATTATTCCATTATATATACCCCATGCTATTTTGTTTTGATATTCGTCTTGTTGTAACAGCCTAGCCTCTTCAGGATTTGACAAAAAACCACATTCTATAATTGCTATTGGTATTTCTACATGTTCAATAATATATTTTCCTGTTATTTTTAGTGCCTGCCTTTTATTTTCTTTTTGAATACTTGCATTTAATTCTTCCTGTAAACTCTTTGCAAGTTCTTCACTTTTTTCGCTATTCACTTTAAAAAATGCCTGCCATCCATAATACTGGCTTTGAGGTATTTTATTTAGATGTATTGATATAAAGGCATCTGCACTTGATTCGTTTCCTATTTTTACTCTATTTTTTATATCAGATACCTTCTTTTCTCTAATTGTATTTGAACCTAAGTCATAAATGCCATTTTCATCTGACCTTGTTAAAATAACCGTGCACCCACTTTGTTCTAATAGTGTTTGTACTTTTTTTGTTATAACTAAATTTATACTTGCCTCTGTAACTCCACTCGCACTTTCTGCGCCTTCATCTGGATAACCGTGCCCAGCATCTAACACAACTATTTTCCCCGTTACTGGCAAGCTAACTGTTTCAATTGTATTTTCTTGTTTTTCTCCCCCTATAAAACTTATAACTGAAATCATTATCATTGTAGCTATAAATAATATTCTTTTTTTACTTATTATAAACACAAAAAACACCTCGCATGTAATTATATGCGAGATGCCTTCTTTAATTCTTATATTTTATCTTCCTTGTACTTCATCACGTTCTTTTAATCTGTCATAAATCCCCGGATAAATTTCATTATATGAAAATTCTTCATCTATAAGCCATTCATGGCTGTATAAATCGTTTAATCTTACACTATTTGCTCTTTGTCTTGCAGTTTGTTTGCAATCAGGAATTTCCTCATTATCGTTAGCTATAATTTCATATGGAACTAATGTCCTCTTTAAATGAGCTGATGCAAAATTTCTATGATGTCCTTCTATTATATACTTTATTCCATCTACCTCAATTGCCTCTAATGCAGAACTTGGTATATATCCATCTTCTTTTATTACTTCTTTCATCTCTTCCAAAGTATACCAACTTCCTTGTCCAATGGTATCTCTTTCACTTTGTAATGGTAAAAATACTTTTGGACTAGCCCATTTTTTAGAAAAAGGCTTATTTGTTATATAACATTCTAAACAAGTTAAGATTGTATCTGAAATATCTCCTATTGTAGAATATGAAGTATCTATAATTAAATCATAATTATTTTCATCTTCCAAATCAACTCCATATCTTCTTAAATATCTCGATTGTTCGCCCACTCTCCTTTTTTCTCTTGCTTCATATGCTTCTTCTACACTATTATATTTATTATCTTCTTTCCCTCTACTTTTATCATTAAAAAGTCTTTCAGCTGCTACTTTTGGATCTGAAACTAATCTAACTGCAAAAGATTCTGGTATATTATGAAATGCTAATCTTGAATCTATAATCCAAATTTCATTTGGCCTTGGAATAGAGTTAATTTCTTTTCCTTTTTCTGCTATACCATTATCTATTACTTTATCTATTACTTTTCTTAAACTACTAAATTCCTTTAAATTATTTGCATCTTCAATAGTAAGAATACTTGCATCAATTTGGCTTTGTCTTAAATTTATAATAGTATCTATTAATATTTGTCTATACTCTTGCTTCTCTAAAAGAGACTTTAAATAATTATTCTCACTCAAACTCTCTATTTGTTCTGGTTCTCTATAATCTTTAATAAAATCAAAAATAGAATTAAAATAATTCCTAAACTCATGTCCTGTTGTTATAACATGTATGTTTTCCTTAGAGTATCCTTGTTCTCTTAGTTTTTCTATTATTCTTTTTACAGTGGTCCCTTTACCTGTAACAGGTTGACCTGATATGGTAATTATTTTATTTTTTTCCATACGTTATCTCCTAAAAAATAATCTCTTTATATTTTACCACTTTATGTAAATTATGTCAATGGTATGAAAAAATCTCACATACATTTTTTATGTGAGATTTTGTATTTTAATATTTTCTTCTATTGATTGCATAAGCACTTCCCATCTGTGTTTTTGCTAAATGTTTTACTTGTGCACCTACTTCTCCTATTTCTAGCGGATTTTCATATTCGCCAGGATGTACTTTTACTACCCCTATTGAAATTGCAGTAATTGGAAATTGTTCTATAATTCCTTTTCTATTTTCAACCTCTAAGTATCCTTTTTCTATATCTTCTGAATTAAAATATTCTTTTATATTTGTGTCAAAAAGCGCTATTATATCTTGGCATAGTCTTTCATAATCCACATCTGAAATTATTCCTACAAAGTCGTCTCCACCAATGTGTCCAACAAAAGTATTTTCTAATTTATAATGGTGCATTGTTTTTAATATCGTTCTTGCAGTAAATTTTATTACTTCATCACCTTTTAAGAATCCGTATGTATCATTATATTCTTTAAAATTGTCTAAATCAAAATATAGTATTGCAAATTCTTCTTTTTTTAGTAACCTTTTTCTTAATTCTACTTGAATTTGTATGTTTCCAGGAAGACCTGTAAGTGGACTTACTTTTCTGTTGCTTGACATTAATCTTACAATGTTTTTTATTGTATAATATATATATTCATCATCCATTGGTGATTTTATAAAATATTCTACATCTGTTTTTAAAATGTTTAATCTGTGTTCTTTATCTATTGTTGAACTAATTACCATAATTGGAGTAATTGCATTTTCATTGTTTTTTCTAATATAATTACAAACTTCTACTACATCTGCTGACATATTATCTTCATCTATAATTATTAAATCCGGTATTGTTTGCATACCTTCTGCAACATTATTAGAATTAACATTTATAAAAATGTAATCTTTTTCATTTTCAAATATTTTTTTTAGTTTATTTGTTAATCTTTCGTTATCTTCAATAACATATATTTCTTGATACATCTTTTCTCCTTCTAACTATTTCGTATATTCTTCCTCCCATGAAGTAACATCAATTCCGCCACTTTGTGTAGTACTTGTTATTGTTAAATAATTTTTTCCTTCTACTAATTTTACTTTATAATGTACCTTTTTAGTTTCTCCAAAAGTTTCTGTATTCATTAAAAATCTTTCGCCATTGAATTCAAATTCAACTGTTGCTATATTTTCTTTTCCTTGAACTGTAAAATGTAAATATTCTCCATCCACTTTGGTAGTTGTTGTAGCTTTTGTTACACCCTTGATTTCTTGAACTTTTTCTATTGTTCCACCATTTATATCTGTTGCAACAATTGTTAAAGTATTTTGACCTATTGGTATTTCTAATTGTTTTTCAAATGATAGTCTATTTTCATATGTTTCCATATTTTCTCTTTTTTCGTTATCTGTATTCCATTTATATGTTATTTCTTCTAATTCAACTTCTGATGTTACTGTTATCTTTATATCATTTCCTACAACTGATAAGTCAATTGATGGCTTTGGAGCTTCTACCACAAAGGTTTCTTGTTTAGCTGTTTCTTTTCCTTCTACATTTATAACTAAAACAGATAAAGTGTTTTCTCCAACTTGCATACTAATAGTTTCTTCGACACCAGTTTCACCTGATAAATCTATAACCTCAGCTTCCTTATTATTTAGACTATATGTGATTTTAGTAATACCTGTTTGACTTTCTACATTTATTACTAATTTGTTTCTATCTGTTTGTGTTAAAGTAATTGTCGTATCTGGTTCTTCTGGAATTTGTATAAATATTGGTAATTTTATATTTCCATTAGAAATATTTTCATATATATAATATCCTCCAATACCTAAACCAAATAAAATAATAGCTATTAGTAAAAATAAAAATATTTTTTTTGCACTAATTGGTTTAAGGTGTTTTTTTGTTTCTGTTACTTGTAGTATTTGATTCATTTCTGCCTCCTTTTTTCGTTCTCATTATAGCATACTGCATTATTTTTTGTAAATACTGAAATTCTATTTAGTTGGAATTCTAATTACAACCTCAGTTCCTTTACCTTTTTCACTCTTAATATCTATACTTCCATTATTTTTATCTAAAATTTCTTTTGCAATAGATAACCCTAAACCTGTTCCACCCATTTGTCTTGTACGAGCTTTATCTACTCTGTAAAATCTTTCAAATATCCTATTTAAGTCCTCTTCTGGTATCCCTAGTCCGTTATCTATCACTTTTATGTAGGCATCATTATATACAAAACCAACATAAATCTTAATGTTTCCACCATCTGGTGTATATTTTATGCTGTTTGTCAATATATTTAAAACCACTCTTTCAATTCCTTCTCTATCAGCATAAACATTTGGAACATCTGCTGTTACAAAACATTCTACTTTATGACCTTTTTTATCTATTTCGATTTGCACTTTTTCTTGACATTGTTTAACTAATTCTCCTAAATCAAACCTCACTTTTTCTTGTAAAATTTGATTGTTATCAAATCTTGATAATGTTAAAAGGTCTGTAACTAGTTTAGCCATTCTTCTTGCTTCTTCTGCAATTACATTTAAAAATCTATTTTGTGTATCCTTATCGTATTCTCCTTCTAAAAGAGTATCTGCATAACCCATTATTGAAGTAATTGGTGTTTTTAATTCATGTGACACATCTGCCACAAATTCTTTTCTCATGTTATCAAGTTTTACGTGCTCTGTAATATCTTGAATTAGAACCATGATTCCTGATGGTCTATCATTTTCGTCTTTAAATTGAGCAAAAAACATATTTAAAACTTTATCACCAATTGTTATTTTTTGCTCTGATGATGTCCAATTTTCTAAATATATTATTTTTTCCATATTAATATCTAAGAATATCTTTTTATTAAAAATAGTATTAAAATCTTTATCTTGTGGTAATAACCTTAAAAATCTTGTCGCTGCTGGATTTACTAAAATAACTTCACCTTGCATATTAAAAGCTATTATACCGTCTGTCATATGTAAAATTATAGTTTCAATTTGTTTTTTTTGTCTTGCCATTTCATTTAAGTTTTCTTTTAACTCATCTGTTACCATATTAAAAGCATTTACAACTTCGTCTGAATTTTTATTATTTTTCTTCTTTTCTATTTTTGTCTCATTTGAAACTATTTTTTCTGCATCTGATATTAATTTTGTAATTGGCTTATTTAATATTCTTGAAACAATTATTGCAATAACTATGCAACATAAAGAATAAACCCCATTTAATACAATTGTAAATTTTATTAAATAATCTATTCTTGTTTCAATTTGATTTATTGTATTTATATCTGTAAGTTCTAATTTTATATCATTTAAATTTAGTATATTTATTAGCCCAAATCCTGTTATAAAAATTAAACCTATTATAAAAAATAACATTATTGTATTTATATGTGTTTTTTTAAACATGAATTTTTCCCCTTTAAATCAATTCTGGGAACTTTCGGGATGTCCCAAAAGTTCCCATTCTAATTGAACTTTTATTTACTTGCTATATAATAACCTACTCCTCTTTTTGTTATTAATATTTTGGGAGCAGAAGTATCTTTTTCTATTTTCTCGCGGATTCTTCTTACTGTAACATCAACTGTTCTAATATCTCCGTAATACTCATATCCCCACACTTTTTCAAGTAATACTTCCCTTGTAACAACTTGTCCTGGTTGATTTGCTAAGTATTTTAACACTTCAAATTCCCTTAAAGTAAGATCTATTATTTCGTCCCTTACTTTTACTTCAAATCTGTCGAAATCTATTGTTAATTCTCCAATTGTTACTTTCTTTGTTTCTTTATTTGGAGCAAGTGTCTCAGCATTAGAAGCTTCAAATTTTCTTAAATTTGCTTTTATTCTAGCCATTAATTCTCTTACACTAAATGGTTTTGTTACATAATCATCTGCGCCTAGTTCTAATCCTATTATTTTATCTATTTCTTCATCTCTTGCAGTAAGCATTAATATTGGAACATTTAATGTTGTTCTAATTTTTTTGCATACTGTTAGTCCGTCCATTCTTGGTAACATTATATCTAATAATATTAAATCTGGTTTTTGATTTAAAGCAATTTCAACAGCAGTAACACCATCGTTTGCTTCGATTGTATTATATCCTTCTTTTTGTAAATTGTATACAAGTATATCTACAATTGGCTTTTCGTCATCTACTATTAATATTGTTTTTTTCTCATTATTCATTTCAAATTCGTCCATAAAAGAACCTCCATGATTTATATTACTATGAATATATCATATCCCTAAGAATTGCACAAGTTTTTTTGTAAAATTTTTGTAATATTTGTTACAATTTTTTAATATAAAAGACTATCAATATTTTAATTATATTGATAGTCTTTAAATTTTTGTTATAAAACAATTTCAATTTCATTTATTTTCCCATTATTAATTAATTTAATTTCTTTCTCTTCTATTTCTTGGTTATTTAAAATAACTTTTTGAACTTTATTTGTTTTATTAATATTTTTGACTTTTATATTATATATACTTTCTCCAAATTTATAATGAATAAAATAGTCTTCCCAATCTTTTGGAACACATGGATCTAAGGTTAATTTTTGATTTTGTATTTTTAATCCTAAAATATGCTCAATACCCGCAATATAGTACCAACCAGAAGATCCTGTATACCAGGTCCAGCCACCTCTTCCAAGCAAGTTTTGATTTCCATAAATATCTGCTGGTATAATATATGGCTCTATTTTATATCTATCTGCTTTTTCTTTTGTATTTGAATGTTCTATTGGGTTTATCATATTAAAATATTCACAGGCTTTATCTTCTAATTTTAATTTTGCAAATGCAATTACTGCCCAAATTGCAGCATGTGTATATTGCCCGCCATTTTCTCTAACTCCTGGCAAATATGCTTTTATATATCCTGGCTTTAATTCACTTTTTTCAAATGGTGGATCCAACAATTTAATAATTCCCATCTCTTTATTAATTAGATATCTTTCTAACGAATCCATCGCAATATATTTTTTATCATTATCCCCTGCATTTGAGATGGCAGACCAACTTTGTGCAATACTATCTATTTTACATTCTTCGTTTTCACTGCTTCCTAAAACGTGTCCATCATCTGTATATGCTCTTCTATACCATCTTCCATCCCATCCTTGTTTATTTAATGCCTTTTTTAATCTATTTATTATTTTAATATATTCATCTATCAAATTCTCATTTTCTTCTTTTTCTCTCATTATTGGAATAAAACCATTTAAAATATCATATATGAAAAAGCCTAGCCATACACTTTCCCCTTTGCCTTTATTTCCAACTGTGCTAAATCCATCATTCCAGTCTCCGGAACCAATTAGTGGCAAATTATTTTCTCCAAATTTCAAACTTATATTTATTGCTCTAACACAATGATTGTATAGGCTTTCTTTTATGCTTGATATTGGATGAATATTATAGTCTTCATCTTTTTCTTCTAGTAGTTTTCCTTCTATATATGGAATTTGTATATCTAAAATACTATAATCTCCTGTAAAAATAATATACTGAATAGTTACATATATAAGCCATAATCTATCATCTGAAAATTTTGTACGAATACCTCTACCAGTTTCATCATGCCACCAATGCTCAGTATCACCTTCAACAAATTGATGTGCTGCATGTTTTAATATTTGTTTTTTTACCATTTCTGGATTTAAAAATTTAGTACTAATTGAGTCTTGCAGTTGGTCTCTAAAACCAAAAGCTCCCCCTGATTGATTAAATCCACTTCTAGCATATAATCTAGATGAAATAGTTTGATACATAGCCCAACCATTTAATATAATATTTAATTCTTCTATTGGTGTTTTTATACTTACTTTCCCTAATAAATTTAGCCAATAATTTTTAGTATCTTGATATTCTTTCTTACAATTTTCTATTTGCTTAAATTCTGTTAAAATATCTTTTTCATTTTCACAAGCTCCTAAAATAAATGATATTTCTTTTTCTTCAAATGCTCCTAATTCCACTTGTATTTTTATTGCCATACAAGGTTTGTTTCCAATAGAGTTTTCATTATTTAACTCCTCACTGCTAAATACATTTATACTATTACCATTACCTGTATAACTTAATATTTTTTCGCTACTATAAACATATGAAACACAATTTATACTTGAACTATATAAATTCTTAGAACATATAACATCTTTTGGTTTGTTATATTCTAAATTAATATTTCCTTCTGATTTTATTTCATCTTCATCTAATACTGTATTCACTTTATATATTAAATTTATTTTTTTAGTATGATTTGTATTATTTTTTAAAAGCAGTAAATTAAATTTTATATTATTTTTCATACTTACAAAAACTTCTAGTTTTTGTTTTATATCTAATTTGTTTTGTTCATATTTTGAATATCCAAATCCATGAGTTACTAATAAATTACCTTTTCCTAGTCTCCATACTTTATTTTCACTTTCGTCTTGAACATATATTTCTTCTGATGGAGTATCCATAATAGAGTCATTTGACCATTTACTTATTCTATTTAATCTGCTGTTTCTATACCAAGAAAAACCACCTAAATTTTGAGTAACAATAGTTCCAAAATTCTCATTTGCTAAAACATTGCTCCATACTGCTGGTACATTTTTATCTACGCATATTATATATTCTCTACCGTCGCTACTAAAACCACCATATTCATTTTGATATTTTAAATCTAATTGCCCTGCTAAATATTTTTCAAAATCAGTTTCTTCTTTAAAAACATCTTTATTTTCTTTTTTAATATATTTTTGTAAATATTCTTCTTCTAATTCTAAAATTATATTTTCTAAACTTCCTTTATTGGCATCTATTATTAAATTTGCTTTAAAATTTAATATTTCTTTATCTTCTATTTCATTTGAATTCAATATAAATATTCTGTTATTTATTAAATATGATAAATTAAAGTTTGCAATTTCTCTAAAAACAGCATCTTTTACATATCTTTCATACACATTTTTTTCTTCATTTAAAATTATTAAATCTACGGTTATATTTTTATTTTGAAAAAATGAAAAAGCTTTTAACAAACTGTTTATTACATAAATTTGATTTACTTGTGAAATTTTTACTAATATTATCGGAAAATCTCCCGAAATTCCAAAACCCCATAAATCTTCTTGTTTAAATTCATAATCTTCAAATTTATTAACATATAATTTTCTTAATGGGTTTATATTTAATAAATATGATAATATTTTTTGATACAACTGCATTTCTTTTCCTGTAATTTGCAAGTATCTAGCATTTTCTTCGTTCCTTATTTTTGATATTTCAAAAGTTCTTTTTACATTTTCAAAGCTTTTATAGTTGTTTAATTTTTCTATTGCCTCTTCTTTATTTTCTGAAACACTTATAACTAAATTTAATTCTACTTTTTCTTGTCTTCCTACTTTTAATGTTCTTCTAAATGATAAAATTGGGTCTACTACTAATCCTAAATTATTACTGAATTTCTCTGAATTTTCTATCTTTCTAGGAATATTATTGTTTAATCTTCCATATAGTTTTTCTTTATCTATTTCATATTCTAATTTTTCAATATTTCCTTTATCCGCAAAAAATCCTACCGCTAAAAATATTTCTTTTTCTTCTCCTCTGTTATTTCTTTTTATTAATATTCCATTCTCTATTTCTTCATATTTTAAAAACAGATTATTAAATGCTTTATGGGCATTATCCTGATTTTCTGTTGATAAAACCGGTTCTAATACAGAACTTATTTCTAATATTTCATCTGCATTTGATAAATTGCTTAATTTTATATTTCTAATTTCCACATTATCATTCGGTGCTATAATTACTTTAATTTTTGTTTTAATATTATTGTTTATAACAATAGTCTGATTCATATCTGCTGTGAAAATTGTTTTATATTCTTGTAAGTTTTCATTATATATATTAGACCAAATATTTTTATTTTTTATATTTTTAAAATAGAAAAAAATACCTTCATTATATTTGTTTGTTCTTTTATATCTATTTATTAAGATGTCTTTATATTTACTAAACCCAGTACCATTTTTATTTAAACAAACTAAATAGTCTTCATTTGATATAACATTTAATTCTTGTAAATCATTTCCAAAATTAATTATTTCTTTATAATAGTTAGTATTATTTCCAATATATTTTATTTTTTCTACTTTTTCTTTTCTTTCTTTTGTTATAAGCATGTCTTCTGGTAATTTTTCTTGTAGTAATATATCTACTGATTTTATTTCTGGATTCTTATGAAATCTTTCTTGCAAAATATTGTTGTTTACTAAATTATTTATTGATAACAAAATTAGTCCTTGGTGGTGTGCCATATATGTTTTTACAACTTCATATTTTTTGTTATTTCCTAATCTTTCTGGTGTAAAATCTATACTTTCATATAGACCATATTCTCCATACATATTATACTTCTTTAATATGTTTATATTTTTTAGTACTTCTTTGGGCTCTTCTGTTATTGCTAAAATACTGCCATAAGAAGAAACAACAATATCATCTGCTAAACCTCTTTTAAGACCAAGCCACGGTATTCCAAACGCTTTGTATTGATAATTTGAATTTAAATCTTTTAAATTAAATGCCGCTTCTGAAATCCCCCAAGGTATTTGTAATTTGTCGCAATATTTTTTTTGTGACATTACCATAAATTTACAAGATTCATCTAATAAACTTCCTGAATATTTTTTTATATTTATATTTGGCATTAAATATTCAAAAGCGGTTCCTGACCATGAAACCAAACCTTTTTTGCCATCTATGGTTGTTAAAGTTTTACTTAAACTGTTCCAGTGTTTTGCTGGAACATCTTTTTTAGCTATTGCAACCAAACTTGCTTGTCTTGCTTCTGATGCTAATAAATCATAATATGAATCTGTTAATTTGTTTTCATCTATATTAAACCCAATGGAAAATAGGCTTATTTCGTTATTATATAATTTACTAAAATCTGTATCATTTATTAATTTATTTATATACTCTACATTTGCATCTACTAAATATTTATCTTTTATTTCTTTGTCTTCAATTTCCATTAAAAATGTTTTTAAAGTAATTAAGTAACCTATAAAATTACCACTATCTACTGTCGATATATATGCAGGTCGTAGTGGCACTAATGTTTTAATATTGTACCAATTATATAAATGGCCATTCCATTTCGGTAACCTGCAAATTGTTTCTAGCATTTTTTGAATTAAATATAGTGCTTTATCTAATTCTATAAATTTTAAATCATATGCTGAAATTACACTAATTAAGCCCAAACCCATATTAGTAGAAGAAGTTCTATCTACAATTTTGATGGCTCTTGATTCTTGATAATTATCTGGTGGTAAAAAATTATTTTCACTATTCAAGTAATCTTCAAAATATTTCCAAGTTAATTTTGCTATTTCTAAAATTTCTCGTTGTTCTTCATAATTTAAGGTTTTATATAAAGCGGGTTTCTCTATTTTTTTGCTTATAACGCAGCATATGCATGGTGCCATCATCCATAATATTGATACTACCAGCATAAAAATGTTAAATGTAAATATAGAAAATATAAATAAAACAAATCCAGAAAATACATTAATCCACATTTCTTTTAAAAAACAGCCCATATTTTCTTTTGAAGTTTTTTCTGCTTCATCTGCTGTAAGCCATTCTAGTAAATGTTCTTTTGTTTTTAGTACTCTATATAATGTAATACAAATTGCTTTTAAAGAAATTATGGATTTATATATAATGCTAGAAAAATTGATAATACTTCTTACAAGACTTAATTTTAAGCCTGGTAATTTATTTTCAAAAGATGCTTGCTTCTTTACACCCTCTTTTTTAAATATTATTGTATTTAATAATTCAATGGCTAAATCTATAAATATACTTAAAAAAATTATTAGATAAAGGCTTGTACTGTTTTTAGCATTTGCAAGAAAAATAACAATTAAAGTTAACAACTGTGTTATTTCTAATAAACTTCTTCTTAAATTATCTAATATTTTAAATTTTCCAAATTCTCCAATTGGATTACTTATTGTGTTTTGTTTTCTATCTATTACTGTATTTTTTAACCAAGATACAATCTGCCAGTCACCACGAATCCAACGGCTTAATCTTGTTATATAGCTATTAAATTTTGTAGGGTATGAATCAAGTAAAATGACATCTGTAACAAGCCCGCATCTTGTATAAATTCCTTCTAATAAATCATGACTTAATACTGTATTTTCAGGTATTGCATTTTCTAAAACCTTATTAAAAACTTGTAGATCATATATTCCTTTTCCAGTGAAAGTTCCTTCATTGAAATTATCTTGATAAATATCTGATATTGCACCTGAATATGCATCTATCCCACCCATACCAGCATATATTTTTGTAAATAAAGTCTTTCTACTAGAATCTAAATCTATTCCAATTCTAGGTTGCATTAGTGCATGCCCTTCTATTACAACATTTCTTTCCTCATCTATTACAGGAATATTTAAAATATGTGCCATTGCTCCTATTAATTCTTTTGCAGTGTCTAAAACTAAGTTTGTATCTGAATCTAATGTAATTATATATTTTATTCTTGGCAATTCTTTATTCACAAGAGAATTATATTTAAAAGTATTTTCCGTTTTTCCTAATAAAAACTGATTAAATTCTGTAATTAATCCTCGTTTTCTTTCCCACCCCAAAAATTTATTTTCTTTGCTATTCCATAATCTTTTTCTATATACAAAATTAAAAATATTCTCTCCATATTTATTGTTTAGTTCTTGAATTTTTGTTTTTCCAGCCTCAACTACTTCTTCATCATATTCCTCTTTTTCTTTTGACGATGTAGAACAATCTCCTAGTAATGTAAAATAAATATTCTCTGATTTATTTGCTAAATAATATACTTCTAATTTTTCTAAAAATTCTTCTACATTTTCTTTTGATTTTAGTATTGTTGGCATAATTACCATTGTACTAAACTCTGTTGGAATTCCGTTTGTAAAATCTAGTTTTGGTATTAATTTTGGTTTTACGTTTTTCGACAAAATATATTGTATATTTTTTATTACTATTTCGCTTATTGGTATAAAAGTAAATATTAAAAATAATATAGATAATATTAAGTTTTTAGTAATATTTATAAAGAGTGTAGTTGCTAGTAATGTAAAAATTGATGTTAAAAAAATAATTATTCCAATATATAATTTTTCTCTTTTTTTTGTATTACTCAGATAGTTTTCTTTAATACTTAACTCTTTTTTCAAGTCTGTTAAACCTTTATCTATAATATAATAACCTATATGCCTTTTCTTATTATATTTTTTATTTTTATTAGCAAGTTCTAAGGCTTTTGACGTTATATAGATTTCTGATATTTTTGATTTTTTAGATAATTCTTTAATTTTATTTCTATAATATTCTTTTGTTTTATATGTCATTTTGCTATACACATTTGCAGGATCTTTTTTTAATATCTCTTCTACTCCATTTATTTTTTCAAAAATTGCAGTAAAATTAATTCTTCGAATATCTTTTATACTCCTAATACAATTTCCAATTGAAAGCTTTTTAAGAGCAATATCAAAATGCTCTTTTTTAATTATTTCACCTATTGTAGTTCCTGTTTTCTCTACTTGCTCTTCTAGTATTTTTAAATACGGAATTGCTTTTTTACCATAACCATTTAATCTGTATGATAAATATTCTATAAACGGTTCTTTTGAAAAAGGAAGTTTGCTATTTTCTATACTTCTTTTATATACTAAATCTTGGTCTTGTTTATTTTCTACTAATCTTTCAATAATACTCTCTACCTTGTATTTTTGAATTTGTACAAAACATACTTTATCACACACATTCCTTATTTTTTCAATTAAAGAAATGTTTAAAAAAACACTAATATTCCAAATTTCTTCCATTCCTAGTGTTTTCTTATTTTGATATGCTTTCAACAAACTTTTTAATTTATCACTATCTATTTTTCCGTCTGTGTAGCCTACAATTTCTGCCGCTAAAACATAGATTCTTGCAAATCCCTCATACTCTCCATCTTGTATCCCAACAAAACTTGTATATTTCTTCAAACTTAATTCTTTTTTTATCGTTTTATATGTTTCTTCTATAATATAGTAATTATCTAAAAGCCATTCTCCTGCTGGATGTATATTTATTCCTAATTTTAAGTGTGAGTTTAAAATATCATAGGTTTTTGTAATTTGTTTAAAGTTTTCATTTAACCTTGGAATAGGGTATGTGTCTTTATATGATTTTGCTTGTAATATGTGTTCTGATGCGACTTTTTCCAAATAGTTTTCTAATTGATTTTGATCTAAAAGAGCACCTTTTATATTTAAGAATTTGGCTATTTTCAATTTTTTCACTCCTAAAAAATGTTTTTAAATTAGTTTTTCCTAAATATTTCTTTTTTATGCAAATTGTGAAAGAATGAAAATTAGTAACATTTTTTTGTTTTTTAAATAATATATATATAGTATATAATTATTTAATTTTGGAGTGTGGATTATGAATAATAATATGAACATGAATATGCTTTTAAATATGTTATCTAAAATGGACAAAAAAGATTTAGAAAAAGGTATTGAACAAGCAAATAAAATATTAAATTCTAAAAATAAAGATGAAATTTTAAAAGGCTTACAAAACAATAATAGAGATAATAGTTAGGGGGATTTAAATGAATAATGAAGATATGTCTGATATTATACAAAAGCTTAGTTCTATGGTAAATAATTCTAACTCTACAAATAGTGATAATAATCAAGATATATCTTCTAATTCAAATGATAAAGGATTAGAAAATTTGCAATATATTTTATCTAATATGAACTTACATTCTAATGAAAGTGAAAATAATTATCAAGAAAATACTAACAGTAACAAAAACAATAATTTCAATATTGATTTTGAAACTATTATGAAAATGAAAACAGTCATGGATAAATTTAATTCTACTAAAAATAGCCCAGAAGCTAATTTACTTTTATCTTTAAAACCATATTTAAATAATAATAGAAAGCAAAAGCTTGACCAATATATGCAGTTTTTAAATATTACAAAAGTGTTAGAGGCTTTTAATTCCAATGGTGGTGTAATAAACAATGATATTTCAAAATGAAAAAGAAGCTGACTTTAAATTACAGCTTCTTGGTATGAACTTAAATTTTGATGATATTTTAATTTTATTAATATTATATATTTTATATAGTCAAGGAGCAGAAAATAATTCTTTATTTATTATATTATTTTTACTTCTTGTTTCATAATTATTCTAAAATTAATCTGTCTTCTTCAACATATGCATAAGTTTTTCTTTCAGTTGCTACTATGTTTCCTTCTTCGTCTTTTTCTTCTTCCATTTCTTTTATTATATCCGCAATTCTTATTTGTTTACAATCTATTGAAGCAGCAGCAATAACTGCTTTTTTATTCCCTCTTGCACCAGCATGTGCTAATCCACGAAGAACACCTAATACAACAACATTATCTGCTGCAATTACTTCTGCTCCGCCATTTACATCACCTAGAACAACAATACTTCCCTCATATTCTATTCTTTTACCTGATCTAATTGAACCTCTATGGAATTTTGTTTGAGAAGATTCTATTTCTTGATTGAATGATTTTTTTATTCCGTGTAACCCCAATTCTTGTGGTACATCAAAAGAAACTTTTACATCAATTTTTTCTACAATTATATTTTTGATTTCTACTTTTTCACTTTCTGTTAAGGTTTTCCCAGTTACTAGAATCGGCATTTTTGAATCTTTGTATAGTTTTTTTAATTCATTAATCTTTTTCTTTAAACTTTCTACAATTTCTTTTTGTTCTACTTCTTCATTTAATTTTATAATTAAGTTTTCATTTGTTAAATTAATTTTTATTTGACTTCTCATTTTCTATTCCTTCCTTTATTTAATTATATCTTTGTGCTGACATATCTTCTTCTAATTTTTCAGTTTCTACTATATCAGTGTTATAATATGCTTCTAATATTTTTTTAGCTGCTTTTGCAGCAGATGAATTTGATGCGCCATCTTCAATGAATACTGCTATTGCAACCTCGGAATTTTCATAAGGTGTAAACCCTACAAACCAGCTATTTGCCACATCACCTTTTTTATTTGTACTTGCTTCTGCTGAACCTGTTTTACCTGCCACAGAGTATTTAAAATCTTTAAATATTGAATATGCTGTTCCTCCGCTAGATGTAACTAATCGCATTCCTGCTTTTATTGTATTTAGTGTTTCTTCTGATACTTCTACTTCCGGATTATATTCTGTTTGAATTCCAAGTAAATTATTTGTATAGTTTTCAATTTCTTCCTTTGAAATTATATTTCCTTGTACATCTTTAACTTGTTTTATTAAGGTTGGCTCAACATAATCTCCGCCATTTGCTATCATACTTATATATCTAGCTAATTGTATTGGTGAATAATTGTTATATGACTGACCAATTGCAGCAGAATATACATTTGAAGGATACCATGTATCTCCTCTACTTTCTGCATACTGGGTACTTGCAACTGTTCCAGCTTGTTCACCTGTAATTTCAATTCCTGTTTTTTGACCTAAGGCAAAATATCTTGCATATTTTGCAATTGTATCAACTCCAAGTTGTCTTCCCATTTCGTAAAAGAAATAATTACATGATTTTTGAAGTGCTGTTTTTATATTTACATTTCCATGACCTCTATGATATTGGTTATAGTACCAACATGCTGGTTTATGCCCATATGGGTAAACACCGGTAGCATAAATATATTCACTTTCTGTTATAATTCCTTCTTCCAGTGCAGCAGCTGCTGTAACCATTTTAAATGTTGATCCTGGTGGAGTTGCTGATACAGCGTGATTATATAATTTATTTCCTTCTTGAATATCTGCCCAAACTTCGGTTTTTAAAACTCCTATAAAAGATTGTGGTTCAAAATACGGGTAACTACATATTGCAAGCACTTCTCCTGTTTCTACATCCATAATTACTGCTGCTGCATTTTCTGTTTTTTCTCCATCTTTTTTTAACTCTTTTACTGTATCTTCTATTATTTTCTCCATTTTTTCTTGAAGCTCAGCATCTATTGTTAGTACTACTGTATCACCTGAAACAGCTTCTTTATCTATGTACTCTCCTTCTATGGTTCCATCTACCGACATATCAATTTGTCTTATCCCTTCTTGGCCTCTTAAATATTTTTCAAGTACATATTCAATTCCCATCTTTCCAATGTCATCGTTTATGTCATATCCCTCATCTGGTCTTTGTTGTAAGTCTTTATCATCTACTTTTCTTATATAACCTAAAATATGAGAAGCTAAACTTCCTTTTGTATATACTCTTATTGGCTCTTCTACAATATTAACTCCTGGAAAATCAGAATTTTGCTCATTAAATTGTATTGCACTAGTTTTACTAATATCTTTTGCAATTTTTATTGATTTTGTTGCACTATATCCATTTGTTGTTATTTCATATCTTACAGCAATTATTTTTAATACATCTTTTATATCTTCTTGAATTATATCATATTTTTCTTTAAAAATTTGTATACATTCTTCTATACTTGCATCTTTTGATATTTTATATTTTGTTTTCCAATTATCAATACTTTTTTGTGTTGTATATGTAAATTTTAGATTAGAATCAATAGGAAAATTATTAATATAATTATCTTTATTTTTTTCTAATAAATTGACTATCTTTAAAATTGCTTCATTTAACTCTTCATTGCTATTTTTAGTTTTATATAACTCTACACTGTAACCAGTTCTTGTTGTAGCTAAAATAGTATTGTTTCTGTCTTCTATATTTCCTCTTGCAGCTTCTATTACACTTTCTCTTGTTAATCTTGCATTTGATGTTTCTCTATATTCTGCCCCGTGTATTATTTGCAAATTAAACAATTGAAATATTAGTATAATACCAATTAAATAAACCAAAACAGTTAATAAGTTATATCTTAAATTAAAATTAGCTTTTATTTTTTGACTGTTCAAGTGCTTCGTTCCTTTCTATGTTTTAAAAATATCTTGTAAGCATTTTATTGTTTTTATTAAAAGTGTCTTCTATTATATAACCCAATCTTAAAATTAATGGATATATTATTATTGTTATAATTGAGTTATATATTGTTTCAATTAATAAATTTTTAATTATATACCAAAGCCCTATTTGAGTTTGATTTATAAAAAAGTTAAGTAAAATTATGCCGATTTCATATATTAAAGTAGTGGCTGCTATCATTGTTATCATTGTTATTCTACTATCTTTTGAAAAATTCTTACTTAAATATCCACCTATAAAACCTGTTATACCAAGCATTGTGGTACATATTCCTACACTTTTTCCCATTAATAAATCTAAAATAAATCCAAATATAACTCCAAAAGTTATTCCAATTGTTTTTCCCGCAAATAATCCAATAGTTAATACTAGTATTATAAATAAATTTGGTTTTACGCCAGCCAAATTAAACCAAGCAAATAAATTTGCTTGTAATAAATAAATAATTATAAATATTAAAATAAAACAAATTACCATTCCAGCTTTTTTCATAATTATTTACCTTTCTTTATTCATTAGAAATTACTAGCACTGTTTCTAAATTTTCAAAATCAACAGCCGCTTCTGTTATAAAGCTTCTATCTGTAATATTCTTAGTTTCATTTATCCTTTTTATTGTACCTATATAAATTCCTTTTGGATAAATTCCACCCATTCCAGATGTATATAATTTTTCTCCTTCTATTAGTACAGTATTTGGAGAAATATATGTTGTTTTTAATTCATTTCCTGTTAAAGTTCCCCTTGCAATAACATTGTCTTTTGAACTTTCTAATGTAGCACTTACTACATTTGATGAATCAACTAATGTTTGTACTTTTGCAGTTTTATCTGTTACTGATATAACATGTCCAACTAAACCTTCTGCCGCAATAACTGTCATATTTTCTTTTATTCCACTGTTACTTCCAGCATTTATAATAAATATTGATGAGTAATTGCTAATGTCTTTATTAATTATATAAGCTGGTACTGATTTATAACTTTTATATTGTTCAGTTAAATTTAAATATTCTTTTAATGTTGAATTTTCTGCTTGTATTATTTCTAAGTCTCTTAATGCTTCTTCTAATTCTTCATTTTTTTGTTTTAATGCCTCATTTTCTTGTTTTAAAAAATCCATTGTTGCAAAATAATTATCATTTCCAGTTAATCTTTGCTTTAAATATGTTATTCCACTTTGTATTGGCATAATAAGTTTACTAAAAGAATTTTCAATATATGAGAATTTATTCAATTCCAAATTAGTTATAAATACAAAAATAATTAATAAAATAACTGTTACTACAATTCCAACTATTCCAGTCTTCTTTTTGCTCACTGATTTTATTTCCTTTCGATTTATTTCAATTTACGAGAACTAGATAACACTGATTTAAGCTTTTCTAAATCCTCCAAAGATTTTCCTGCTCCTCTTACAACTGCATTTAGTGGAGATTCAGTTACATACACAGGAATTCCTGTTTTTTGACTTACTAATTTATCTAAATTTCTAATTAAAGCTCCTCCACCTGTTAATATAATTCCTCTTTCCATCACATCAGAAGATAACTCTGGTGGTGTTTTTTCTAATGCCATTTTTATCAGATCTATAATTTGTAAAATTGGTTCTGTAATTGCTTCTCTTATTTGTTCAGAAGATATTTGTAACACTTTTGGTAAACCAGTATTTAAATCACGGCCTCTAATCTCTGCTGTTTCTACTGTTACAAGAGGCATAGCACATCCTAATCTTGTTTTTATTTCTTCTGCTGTTGTTTTTCCTATTGCTAAATTTAATTCTTTTTTTACATAGTTAATTATTGCTTCATCTAGTTCATCTCCTGCAACTCGTACAGAATCACAAACTACTATTCCACCTAATGAAATTACTGCAACCTCTGTTGTTCCTCCACCAATATCTACAACTATATTTCCATTAGGTTCTGCTATTTCTAAACCGGCACCAATAGCTGCTGCAACAGGTTCTTCTATTAAATAAACCTCTCTTGCACCTGCTTGCAAAATAGATTCTTGAACAGCTCTTTTTTCTACTTCTGTTATTCCAGAAGGAACTCCAACTACAACTCTTAATTTTCCTATATTATATTTTCTGCACACTTTTTCCATAAGGTGTTTAAGTAGCATTTGTGTTGCTGTTAAATCTGCAATAACACCATCTTGTATTGGTCTTACAGCTTTTATTTTTTCTGGTGTTCTACCAAGCATTTCTTTTGCTTCAAAACCTGTTGCAATTACTGTATTTGTTTTGTTATTTATTGCTACAACAGATGGTTCGTTTAATATTATTCCTTTACCTTTTAAAGTTATTAATATATTCGCAGTTCCTAAATCTACTCCTATATCTTTTGATGTTAAGTTTAAAAATTTCATTTTCATTTATATCCTCCTAAATTGTATGAAAAAAAGAAAACATAAAAATTAAATTATTCTTTTATTAGTCCCAAAATACTTTGATATTTGTTTCCTCCAATTATAATATGGTCTAATAATTGAATTCCAAGAAGCTCTGCCGATTCATATACTCTATCTGTTATACTAAAATCAGCTTTACTTGGAGTTACATCTCCACTTGGATGATTATGTACCATTATTATTTTTGGAGCCTGCAATTTTATTGCTTCAACTAAAATATCTTTTGGTTCTATCATAGCAAAATTTGTTCCACCATATGAAACATCTTTTATTTTTAAAACAATATTTTTACTATTTAATAAAATAACTTTTATTACTTCTCTTTTTTCGTATTTTAATTCATTCATAAGTAATTTTGCTACATCTTTTGCATCTTTAATTTTTATATTTTCTTTGTTTATAGGTTTATTTATTCTTTTAACTAGTTCACAAACAGCTAATAGTTGTATTGCTTTTACTTGTCCAATTCCTTTTATTTTCATAAATTCTGCAATTGAAATATCTTGCAGAAATGATAAATCTTCTTTATTTGTATTATCATTTAATTTTAATATCTTATTTGCTAAATCTAGTGCTGTATTCTCTTTTGTGCCAGACTTTATAATTATAGCCAAAAGTTCAGAATTACTTAAACTCTCCGCTCCATACATTTGAAGTTTTTCATAAGGTCTTTCTGTTATTGGCAATTCTTTCATTTTTAAATTCATTTAGAGCTCCTTTTCCAAGCTCCCCATTTACCCCATTTATTTAAATTAATTTGTATATAAATATAGCAACAACAAGTCCTATTATACTTGCAACATTTATTTTAAATGATATTGCGAATGTTAACTTTATAATATTTAAATCTAGTTCTAGTGGTGATGTTAAACCAAAACTTTCTCCATAATCTAACCACCATAGAAAATCTACTTCTGCTGCAAGTTGTCCAAGTAATCCTCCTAATACTAGTCCAGATAATATAAATATTGTTAATATCCATATATTTTTTTCTCTCATTGCCATATGTATTCCTCCATTTTTCCTTACGGAAATATTAATTCTTTTGTTTTCCATATTATATATGCATTTAGCTTTTTTTTCAAGTGTTTTATGGAATTAGTTTTATATTTTTATATACATAAAAAATTCCGCGTGACAATAGTCACACAGAATTTTATATCTACATATTTTAGTTTTATTTTATTTCTAATATTTGATTATTATCTGCATCTGTGAATTGAATAGTAGATGGTAGAACAACTACTGGACGTATACCAAGTTCGCCACTATATATATTTATAGTTCCTACGCCAGCAGGTTTTACTCCAATGTTATGAAGGTTAGCAGCAGCGCCCACACAAGGAGAAGCCAACCAATAGTAATAAGTTGATAACCCTATATCTGATAAATCAAATAACCCTAATGCGTCTCCTGTTAACTCTTTAATACCACTTGATGTTGAAGTTTCTGCTCTTTGAATATAGCCTTCTACTCCTGCATTTGCACTATTTACTGCTCTATTTAATTCTGCTAGTGTTAATGTTCTTACTGTTATGCTACTTGAATATGTTTTACCTGTTACTTTAAAATAATCTCCTACTGTTGTTCTATTAGTATCTCCAAATAACCCTATCATTGTATTTGTATTGGTTGTACTTGTTGTTCCTACACTTACTTTTGCATATGGTATATTTGCTAAGTTTTTCTTTAACCCCTCTGCCGCCTTAGCACTAGTATTAGTTTGTGTTGTGTCCCACCACTCTGCGCTATTAGTATCTGCTGTTGTATTATAATTTAATATCATTGGTATTCCTGTACTTATTAATAAATGATTTTCACCATCTTTTCCCAAGTATCTCCATCCATCTGTTTTTCCAAATGTTTTTGTTGCAGTACTTGTTGAATTATACATATCATCATAGCTTACATCATATTCTACATGTTGCCCTACTTTTGGTGTAACTGCTACTACTTCATTACCTCCTGATCCCATATTATTTAAATAGTTTAAGTAATCACCTAACATATTTGCTTCATTTTGTGCAGCTTTATTCCAATTATCTGCTGCGTTTGTTGCATAATGTAATATTCCATCATTTTGTATACTACTTATTGCTACTGCTGCTAAGATTAATAATACTACTATTGTTATTATTAATGCTATTAAGGTTATACCTTTTTGTGTTTTTGTTTTTACTTTCATTTTTATTCCTCCTTTGAAAATTAAATTTTATATTTTTTATTTAGATGTTATTAGAATGGATTTAACATCTTTAACATTAATAACTAATTTATTTTTAAACGCGAAAAAGACAGGTAAATATTTTACCTATCTTTTATTCGTATATTTAATAAAGCATATTCTATGCTTGCTTCTTTT
>JAZSPC010000008.1:0-5785 GCA_045537285.1 Clostridia bacterium | reverse complement strand
ATATGTATAATAATGGCGCAGATGGATACAGCAACGGAACATTTTCAAGTGATTTAGTAAATAGTTATGCATGGGATACAGCAATAATATTTATACAAACATTTGGAACAAAAAGTAATAGTAGTACTTATGCAAGTACAGCAGGAAAATCATCAGTTGATACAAGTGCACCGCAATTAACAGGAGTAAATATTTTAAATGCAACCAGTGAGGTAGATGAACAATTAAATATATATGATATGGCAGGAAATTGCTTTGAGTGGTCAACAGAGACTAATACCGCCGGCAACAATTGTTGCGTGAATCGAGGTGGTTATTACTACTCAGACAGCCTCGGCTTTACGAGCTATCGCGGAAGCGGTGTTGGCAGCGGCAGCAAAACTTATGCTTTCCGTCCACTTATATATGTAGGACTGTAAGCTGTGAAAAGGTAATTTTAATAATATGTTGTAGTACTTTTTATAGTACTAATTAAAAGAAATATCACTACGGAAATAAAGATACTAAAAGTTTAGTATCTTTATTTTTGTTATTGAATTTTGAATAAAATTATAGAATAACTATTGAATTAATTTTAGAAATATTATAAAATTATATAGAAAAAATAAATGTCGAAAAATGGGGTTCATAAAAAATGGGACTATTAAAAAAATTATATATAGGTATAAGAGGGACTGTAAAGTTTATTTCCCTAGTAGCTGTGGCAACAGTAATAATTACTGCTGCTGTAATCCTAATATATAGACCAATATACAAAGTAAGCTTAAATGGAGAAACACTTGGCTATTGTGAAGATAAAGATGCTTTGCAGAACAAAATAAATGATTATATGGAAAAAGGTGAAGAAGGGCAGAAAAACGTTGCCTTTGTTCAAATTGATGATATGCCAGAATACCAAATGTGCTTACAAAAGAAAGGCATTACAACAAACGATGATGAAATATTTGCTACAATAAAAGCAACAGGTATTACATATTATAGATATTATACTATTGCAGATGATGGAAAAGAAAAACTTTCAATGGCAACATTTGATGAAGCAGAAGCTACTATAAAAGAGTTAAAGAAAAAAGAAAGTAGAAATAGCAAAGATTTAACTATAATAGAAAAATATGAGATAGAACTTCCAGAACTTTATACTCAGGAAAAGGCAGTATCTAAGTTATATGAAAAGAAAATTGTATATGTTCCTGTTGTTAATGTATATCCAAGTATTCCTTCAAGTGGATTTAGTCTAAGTAGAAGTATAATTACTAAAAAAATAGATTTAGGAATGTCATTAGTTAAACCAGTTACAGGAATTGTAACTTCAAGATTTGGTGCAAGATGGGGAAGCACACATACTGGAACAGATATTGGAGCACCTACTGGTACAGCAATAAAAGCAGTAGCAAATGGGAATGTAATTTTTTCTGGTTGGAAAGGTACACTTGGAAAATTTATCGTAGTAGACCATGGAAACGGAATTCAATCATATTATGCGCATTGTAGTACTTTATTAGTATCAAAAGGAGATGTTGTTACAGCAGGTCAACAAATTGGAAAAGTTGGAAATACTGGAAGATCAACAGGACCACATTTACATTTTGAAATAAGAAAAAATGGGGCAGCAGTAAATCCACAAAACTATATAGGATTTTAATAATAAATTTTAGACGACTTTTATAAGTCGTCTATTTTAATACAATTTTAAAGTTGACAAATTAAGGAAATATTTATATAATTAATTTAAGTTAGAAGATGTAAGTTCTAATTTAAAATTAAACAAAGGAGTGTGACTATTATGAATATAGTAATAACAGGAAAAGAACTAAAAGCAACAGAAGCAATTAAAGAGTACGTTGAGAAAAAATTAGAAAGAATAGAAAGATATTTTGAAGGCGCAGAAATTGATGTATCTGTAAAAATAAAAACAGAAAGAGCTTATCAAATAGCAGAAATGCAAGTAGTAGTAAAAGGAGAGATATTAAGAGCTGTTACAGAAACAAAAGATTTATATGCTTCAATAGATAAAGATATCGATATTTTAGAAGGACAAATAAGAAAAGTAAAAACAAGAAAAGAAAGAATGAATAAAGATGAATCTATAAGATTAAAAGAAAATGCTTCATTTGAAGGAATACCAGCATTAGAAAATGAAGTTATAAAAACTTTATATTATGATATAAAACCAATATCAGTAGAAGATGCAAAATTAAAATTAGAAGAAAAAGTAGGAAATATATTTATAACTTTTGTAAATGTAGATACAGGAAAAGTAAATGTATTATTTAAATTAAAAGATTCTGAAAACTTCGGAATAGTAGAACCAGAAGTTTAAAATAAAAACAAGGCAGGAACACAATTCCTGCCTTTTATGTATCCATAAAAGAAAAGAAGAATATCCCTGTCTTATATTAATAAAAATAACTAAAAATTAAACTTATTTCATGTTATTTTCAGCTTGTTGGATTAACTTTCTAACCATGTTACCACCAACTCTACCAGCGTCTTTTGAAGAAAGATCACCATTGTATCCTTGTTTTAAGTTAACACCTACTTCGCTAGCTACTTCATATTTGAATTTGTCTAAAGCTGCTTTAGCTTCTGGAACTACTTTTTGATTACTTCTTGCCATTATTATTTCACCTCCTAGGAATCTGATTAATAATAGAAAAACTCTTTGTTTTTCTATATATATAATCTGCAAACTTTTAAAAAATAAACTGGAAATTTTTGAAAAAACATATAAATTTAAATTTTGCTTGTAAAAAACAAATATTAAAGATATAATATGAATACAAAAGTAAAATTACGGAGGAAAAAATGTATAAATTAATTGCATTAGATTTAGATGGAACACTTTTAAATTCATATGGCGAAATAACTAAAATAAATAGAGAAGCTATTAAAGCTGCACAAGATAAAGGTATAGAAGTAATTTTAGCATCAGGTAGAGATCCTCAAACAATGAGAAGAATAAGCAAGGAATTAAATATAAATAGTTATTTGATTGCTGGAAATGGTGCTAGTGTATATAATATTCGAAAGTACCGAAATATATATGAAAACTTTATAAATTTAGAGAAAGCATTAAAAATTATAAAAATTTGCAAAGAAAATAGTATATTTTTTAGTATATACACAACACAGGAAATTATAACAGAAGGAGTTAAATATAATATAAAAGTATTTAATAATGAAAATAGTTACAGACCAGAAGAACAAAGAACAAATATAAAAATTGTGCAAGATATTTATGAGTATGTAGAAAGGAAAAATCCTGATATTCTTAAAATAATAATATGTGATGAAGATAGAGTAATATTTAATCATATAATAGAAACAATGAAAACTGTTGAAGATATAGAAGTACTAGAAGTAGAACATATGTCTAAAAAAATAATTAGAATAGGTGATGAACAAATTCCAGTAGAATATTTCTATACAGAAGTAACAAATAAAGATTCAAATAAGTGGACAGCTATCAAGTTTCTAATTGAACAATTAAACATCAGAGCAGAAGAAGTTATATGTATAGGTGACAACATGAATGATTACGAAATGGTAAAAAATGCTGGTGTTGGTGTTGTAATGGCAGGAAGCGCGTTGGAAAAGCAAGATATAGCAGATTATATAACAGAAGATAATAACTCAGACGGTGTTGGAAAAGCGATATATAAGTATATTTAAATAATAAAATTAAAAAAGAATTAAATTATAAAAAAATGGTTATCTTATATTTAAGAAAGTAAGGTGACCATTTTGTTTTTTATTAGAAAAAATTATAAACAATTTATTTTAATATTCATATTATTACTAACATTAGCTTATGTAACAAATATAGTATTTATACCCAACAGTTTAATATTATTCGAAAATGAAGATTTAAAAATTAAACCTATATGGGGTATGAAATTAGAAGAAACGGTAGAAGTTGGTGTAAATATTTCTAAAAATACTATAAATAATTTACAGACAAAATCATATAATTTGAGCCTTTTTGGAATTAATTTAAAAACAATTCAAACAAATATTTATCCAAAAACAAAAGTTATTCCAGTAGGGAGCTTAGTTGGATTGAAACTATACACGGAAGGCGTTTTGGTTGTTGGAATGAGTGAAATAAAAGGTGAAGATAATAGAATATATAAGCCATATGAAGAAGCAGGAATTGAGCAAGGAGATTCAATTATAGAAATTAATAATGAAGAAGTAAATAGCACAGCAGAATTAATTTCATGTGTTAGTAAATGTAGGGGAAAAGCAATAGATGTTACTTATATAAAAGATGGAAATGTATTGGAAACACAAATAACACCAGTGAAAACATCTGAAAACACATATAAATTAGGACTGTGGGTAAGAGATGCGGAAGCAGGGATTGGAACAGTAACATTTTATGATAAAGGGTCTAATTCATTTGCAGCCTTAGGACATGGTATTCAAGATATAGATACAGAAGAATTAGTAGAAATTTCATCAGGAGAATTTGTAACAGCTAAAATTTTAGATATTGAAAAAGGACAAAAAGAAAGTCCAGGAAGAATTGAAGGAACAATAGAAGACGGAAAAAAAATAGGGGAGATATATAGTAATACAGACTTTGGAGTATATGGGACAACAAGTAATACAAAAGCACTGGAAGTATCAAATATGCAAGAAATAGAAGTTGCATCAAGAAGTGAAATAAAAGTAGGAAAAGCAAGTATTATATGCACCTTAGAAGATGGCAAAAGAGAAGAATATGAAGTAGAAATTCAAAAGATATATATTAATAATAATGAAAACAATAAAAGTATGGTAGTAAAAGTAACAGATGACAAGTTATTAGAAAAAACAGGTGGAATAATTCAAGGAATGAGTGGTTCTCCTGTAATACAAAATGGGAAATTAATAGGAGCACTAACACATGTGCTAGTATCAGACCCAACAAAAGGTTATGCTCTTTTTGCAGATATAATGGTAAGTCAATTAAAAAGTATAGAGTAATATATTAACAAAAAATATAAAACACTCATAAAATATTAGTAAAAAAGAGAAGGAGAATTTTATGGGTGTTTTATTTTTCATAGTGTTACCACTAGCCACTATCTTAATAGCAATAGTATTGCAAAAATTACTTAAAAGTCCAATATTAGTTGCAATATTAGTTTTTGCAGTATACTTAATTTTAGCATTTACTGTATTTACAACAGAGTTTTTAATAAATGCAATAATTTATACAATACTTGCATTTGTAACAGCAGTAATTGTTAGAATAATATGTTGCCTACTTAGAAGGTTAAATTGCAATAATAATTGTAACTGCGACAATGACCAAGATGATAATAATGGTGATTTATCAAATGATATTGCGGGTTTAAGAAACAGTATCAGGGGACTAGAAAACAGTATAGAGTCATTAGAAGATAATATACAAACTTTAACAGAACTGTTATCAAATTCAAACAATAACAATAATGGGTGTGGATGCAGATATTATAGAAGATAACAAAATGGGAACAGATTTGCAAATTAATGCAGGTCTGTTTTTATTTCAGTTTTACAATTATATTACATTTTTCTAAAATAATTGACAAGATAAAAAAGAAAAGATATAATTTTAATAGTGAGTAAGAAAAAAGAAAAACAAAGGAGAAAGAAAAATGGCTAGAACCCTTGTGAGAGTACACACACACACACACACACACACATGTAATTTAATAAATATAAAAAATAAGGCTGATGAAGTTAGCCTTTATATAAATGTATATAAAACAGACCGATTAATAATATAAATCGAGTCTGTTTTTTGTGTGAAAAA
>JAZSPC010000016.1:0-13574 GCA_045537285.1 Clostridia bacterium | reverse complement strand
GTATGGACAAGTTCAGATGAGAATATAGCTGTAATAGAAGGAACAGGAACGACAGTAAATGTAATACTAAAATCAGCAGGAGAAGCAACAATAACCGCAAAATGTGGAGGAAATAGTGCAACATGTAAAGTTAAAGTGGAGGGATCAATTATACTAGATAAAACAGAGATAACAAAAGCAATAATAGAAGGTGGACAAGAGAGTGAAACAATAACATCGACATTAACTAATTTAGATGTAAATAATTTAGTATGGTCAACATCAAATGCTAATGTGGCAGCAGTAGAAGGAAAAGGAACAACGGTAAATGTGGTGTTAAAATCAAAAGGAACAGCAATAATAACAGCAACATGTGGAAGTTATAGCGCAACTTGTAAAGTAAAAGTTACAAATAATGATTCGGAGGTTATAGTACCAACAATACAAGCAACAGGAAATTTTGCAAATAACCCGAATATAGCAGAGGTAAGAGAAGGAAATGTGCCTATTCCAAAAGGATATACCTATGTAAAAGGAAATGTAGATGGTGGAGTTGTAATAAAGGATAGTAGTGGAAATGAGTGGGTATGGGTACCTGCAACAGTATCAGAGATAAGTGAAGTAGTAAATGGCAAAAATGTAGGAAAATTGTATGATTTTAGTAACACAGGTGCAACAGCAAAAACTTATCCAACAACTTCAGATAGTGGATACCGTGAACCAGATGTTTTAAATTATTATGATACATCGTCATCAGGCAGTGTAACAAGTTTTGATAAAAATACAGACAATTTAAATATAGTATTAGAAGGAGAATATGCAAAAACACAAACAGCAGCAAGTTTTAAGGCGCAATTACAAGATGAGTTTGATAATATGATAGAAAGTGTAAGTTTGTATGGTGGGTACTATATAGGTAGATATGAAGCAGGAGGAAGTATAAGTAGCCCAGTATTACAACAAGGAGCAACAGTAATAAGAAATACAGATAGTAATTCAAATTGGTACCATATGTATACAAGTGCTAAAAAATTAGCAGCAAATGGAAGTGTAACAACAGGAATGATATGGGGATGCCAATGGGATAATACGTTAAGATGGCTAGTAAGTAGTAATAACCTAAGTTGGACAGATTTGAAAGATTCAAGAGAATGGGGAAATTACAATAATAGTACAGGAAATGCTAAGGAAAATTCTGGAACAGGAAGAGAAGCAGGATATAGTGAATATTGGAAAGCAGGAAATATTTACGATTTAGCTGGTAATTATTTGGATTGGACATTAGAAGCGCTCTTCAACTACCATCGAGTTCTTCGTGGTGGCAACTACTACAACAACGGCAGCTACTGTCCAGCATCTTACAGGAACGGCGGCCGCGGTCCGACTTACACCGATGGCTTCTTCACTTTCCGCCCAACTTTAATAATAGAGTAGGACTGAGAGCTGTGAAATGAGAATTAAATAAGTAGAAAAGTTATTTTAAGGTGGAAAAGGGGAATATTCCTCTTTTCCATTTTTGTATATAAATATTGACAAATGACCCAAATAGTATTAAAATATATAACATAAATAAAAACGATGAAAAAGAGAAGTAAGTTTAAAACTACTATTTTAGAGAAAAGAAGCCATAGGCTGTAAGCTTCTTATAGCAAGCTAAACTGAAAGTAGCTTTGGAGTTGATATGCTGAGAAATATATATTAGGTATATTCGTGTAAACTACGTTAAAAGTTATTTAAGATGTATATTATTTTTAATATATAAATTAAGGTGGTACCGTGAGAATAAAACTCGCCCTTATATAGGGGCGAGTTTTTTGTATTTTAAGGAGGAATTTTATGAACGACAAATTTAATCCAAAAGATTTTGAAGAAAGATTATACAAAGAGTGGGAAGAAAAAGGATATTTTAAACCAAGCATGGATAAAAATGCTGAAAGCTATTGCATAATGATGCCACCACCAAATGTAACAGGTAAATTACATATGGGACATGCGTTGGATGGAACAATACAAGATATTTTAATAAGATTTAAAAGAATGCAAGGATTTAATACTTTATGGCTTCCTGGAACAGACCATGCAGCTATTTCTACTGAAATGAAAGTTGTTCAAAAATTAAAAGAAGAAGGAAAAACAAAACAAGAATTAGGTAGAGATGGTTTCTTAAAAGAAGCATGGGATTGGACACACCTATATGGTAGTACAATTCAGAAACAACAAAGATTACTTGGATGTTCATGTGATTGGGATAGACGTAGATTTACATTAGATGAAGGTTTATCAGAAGCTGTTTTAGAACAATTTATTAAGCTATATGAAGAGGGATATATATATAAAGGGAAAAGAATGGTAAACTGGTGTCCAAGTTGTCATACTGCAATATCTGATGCAGAAGTTGAATACAAAGAAGAAGCATCTCATTTATGGCATTTAAAATATCAAATAAAAGGTACAGATAAATATGTAGAAGTTGCAACAACAAGACCAGAAACAATGCTTGGAGATACAGCTGTTGCAGTTCATCCGGAAGATGAAAGATATACAGATATTGTAGGTAAAACTTGTATACTTCCAATAGTAAATAGAGAGATACCAATAATAGCTGATAGATTTGTAGAAAAAGAATTTGGAACAGGTTGTGTAAAAGTAACACCCGCACATGATCCAAATGATTATCAAGCTGGTGTAGATCATAATTTAGAAATAATAGAAGTATTTGATGATAACAATATTATGCTAGATTTAATGCCAGAAGTTAAAGGAATGCTAACAAAAGATGCGAGACCAGTTATAGTTAAAAAATTAGAAGAATTAGGTGCATTAATAAATACAGAAGACTATGTTCATAATGTTGCAAAATGCGAAAGATGTAAAAATACAGTAGAGCCAAGAATATCTGAGCAATGGTTTGTAAAAATGAAAGAAATTACACAGCCAGCAATTGATGCAGTTAAATCTGGTAAAATTAGATTTGTACCACAAAAATATGAAAAAACATATTTTAACTGGGTAGAAAACATTAGAGATTGGTGTATTTCAAGACAATTATGGTGGGGACATAGAATACCAGCATATTACTGTGATGAATGTTCACATATAACTGTAAGTAAAACAACTCCTGAAAAATGTGAAAAATGTGGAAGTACTCATATTCACCAAGATGAAGATACATTAGACACATGGTTTAGCTCTGCATTATGGCCATTTTCAACACTTGGTTGGCCAGAAAATACAGAAGATTTAAAAACATTCTATCCTACAAATACATTAGTAACTGGATATGATATCATTACATTCTGGGTGTCAAGAATGGTTACAGCAGGACTATACCAATTAAATGAGATACCATTTAAAGATGTTGTAATTCATGGACTAGTAAGAGATTCACAAGGAAGAAAAATGTCTAAAACACTTGGAAATGGTGTTGATCCAATGGAAGTAATTGATGATTATGGCGCAGATGCATTAAGATTTTCTGTAATATCAGGAACAACAATTGGAAATGACATTAAATATATGCCTGAAAAGTTAGACCAAGCAGCGAACTTTGCAAACAAAATATGGAATGCAGCAAAATTCATTAAATTAAATTTAGTAGACGAAAAAGATATTATTGATTATGCAAATAGAGTATATAACTCAGAAACAAGAAAATATAATCCGGAATTATTAAAACTAGAAGATAAATGGATATTAAATAAATTAGATAAGTTAATAAATGATGTAACAAACAACATAAATAATTATGAATTAGGAATTGCATTAGATAATATATACAGCTTTATATGGAACGAATTCTGTGACTGGTATATAGAAATAGTTAAATCTAGGTTGTATAGCGATAACTATGAAGAAAAAGTATCAGCTGGAATGGTGTTAAACTATGTATTTACAACATCACTTAAATTATTACATCCATTTATGCCATTTGTAACATCAGAGATTTATGAAAGTTTGATAAAATTTGATAATAAAGAATTAATGATGAGTAAATGGCCTTCATTAAGAGAAGATTTTGCTTTTAATAAAGAAGAACAATTTGTAGAGGACTTAAAGGAAATAATAGTTGGAATAAGGAATGTAAGAGCAAATATGAATATACATCCAACTAAAAAAGCTGATTTAATATTTGTAACTAATAACTATGAAGAAATTGAAGCATCAAAAGATTTTATTCTAAAACTTGGATTTGGTAAAAAATTAAAAGTTCAAGCTGATAAATCAGGAATTGCGGCCAATGCAATAAGTATAATGGCAAGTGGAATAGAAGTATATATGCCATTTGAAGATTTAGTTGATATTAAAGAAGAAATAGAAAGGCTAGAAAAAGAAAAAATAAGATTAGAAGCGGAAGTTTTAAGAGGAGAAAAAATGTTATCAAATCCTGGATTTGTAAACAAGGCACCAGAAGCTAAGATAAATGAAGAAAAAGCTAAACTTGAAAATTATAAACAAATGTTAAAAACAGTTGAAGAAAGATTAAATTCAATGAAATAAAAAACAATAAAATTATGTTGACAATGTAAATATTTTACAGTATAATGAATATAATATTACTAGTCTAACTATGTAATATATAATTAAGAAAAAACGCAAACTAACATGCGTTAGTTATAAATAGTTAGTATTTGATAGGAAAAACGCTGACTAACAAGCGTTGTATATAAATAGTTAGTACGAAGAATAGGGGGCTCTTCTAAATGGAGGGGAGCCCTCTATTTTTTTGTCTATTTTAAGAAAGGGATTATCTATTATGGTTGAAAATGGTGTATATATTATAAAAGAAGAATATTTAAAAAAATTCAAGAACATGGGGAGTAAATTTAAAGATAATAAATCAGGTAAAAGACCAACATTTTGTTGTGTTCAAGATAAATATGAAAAAGAATTGTTTTGGGCAATTCCTGCAAGCAAAATAACAGAGGATAAAAATATGAAAAGAATAGAAGAATATGTTAATTCTAAAACATCAAATATTAAAAGTTCATTTTATCATATAGGGATAACCAATAGACCATGTATATTTTGTATAAGTTCCTGTTTTCCTATTATAGAAAAATATATAGAAAGAGAATATATTGTTAATGGAAAGCATTTAATAATAAATAATGAGAAACAAAATAAAATTTTAAGAACTAAATTAAAAAGAATATTACAAGCTGAGAATCTTAATCCTAATAAATTTGAGCAGCATATAACAAATATAAAAAATGAATTAATTAAAGAAATTGAAATAAGCAACAATTAATTTTGTTGCTTTTCTTTTTTGTTATTTTTATAAATTTGATATGCTGAAATTGAAGAAGTAACAATTGCAAACAAATCAAATGCGGAAGAAGTATAAGATTTTATTGTAAGGTCATAAATAAACCATAAAATTACTGTTATTAAGAATAATATTTTGAACTTTAAAGGATTTTTCTCGTTTATAAAATATGTATAAATAATAGTGTTAAATAATGGTAATAATCCTATAAAGCCTAAATTATTAAAAGCCAAAGTTAGTACAATTGATATTATAATTATTAATAATATAGCAACCCTTGTAAGTTTTTCTTTGTAACACAAGATATTTCTTATTAAACCAACAACATTTGCAATTACAGCAGAAATTCCACCTAAGATAACATTGGCAATTGAATAAATAAAAAACTGAATAGATTGTATAAATATTAATTTCTTTCTGTTTTTTATAAACCCTATAATTAGTGAAAATGAAGCACCCAAAAGTGCTACAATATTTCCTATAATAAGTGTATTCATTTGTGAATATTCCCTTCATTAGTAATATAATTGTATTATATATTAGAAGAATAAATTTGTAAATATAATTGAAAATAAAAACTTGACAAATAACAAAAAACGAGTATAATTAATATTATATTAAAAAAACTATAATTAAGACAAAGTAAAATAAAGGTTAATTTTAGAGAGTAGCAATCGGTAGGCTGAAAGTTGCTATAATAAAACGTATTTGAAAAACTATCTTAATTGTTTCTAGGGAAAAACTAGACGTTAATTACGTTATAATTATTAAATTAAGTTAAAATTAGGATGGAACCGTGTATAACACTCCTAAGAATATTTTATATATTCTTGGGAGTATTTTTTTATCCCAAGAAGAGGGAGGTATTTATGATTAAGATTACTTTAAAAGATGGAAGCGTAAAAGAAATTGAAAACAAGATGTCAATACTTGACATAGCAAAATCTATTAGTGAAGGATTAGCAAGAGTGGCAACATCAGGTGAAGTAGATGGAGAAGTAAAAGATTTGAGATATGTTGTAGAAAAAGATTGTTCTTTAAACATATTAACATTTGAAAGCTCATTAGAAGGGAAAAAGGCATACTGGCATACAACATCACATATTATGGCACAAGCTGTAAAAAGATTATTCCCAAATGCAAAACTTGCAATAGGACCAGCAATTGATGATGGTTTCTATTATGATTTTGATGTTGAAAAGCCATTTTCTGATGAAGATAAAATAAAGATAGAAGAAGAAATGAAAAAAATAATTAAGGAAGATTTAGAAATTGAAAGATTTGAACTTCCAAGATTAGAAGCGTTAAAATTAATGAGTGACATGGGAGAAGATTACAAAGTAGAATTAATAAATGAATTACCAGAAGATTCAGTAATATCTTTCTACAAACAAGGGGATTTTACAGACTTATGTAGCGGACCACACTTATCAAGCACTGGAAAAGTAAAAGCTGTGAAAATACTTTCTTCATCAGGCGCATATTGGAGAGGAAATGAAAACAACAAAATGCTACAAAGAATTTATGCAATTTCTTATCCAAAAGCAAGCCAATTAGAAGAACATATAAATATGTTAGAAGAAGCTAAAAGAAGAGACCATAATAAATTAGGTAGAGAATTAGAATTATTTACAACAGTAGATTATATAGGTCAAGGTCTGCCAATACTATTACCAAAAGGTGCAAAAGTTGTACAATTACTACAAAGAATGGTTGAAGATGAAGAAGAAAAAAGAGGATATCTATTAACAAAAACTCCATTTTTAGCTAAATCTGATTTATATAAAATATCAGGTCACTGGGACCATTATAGAGATGGTATGTTTGTGTTAGGTGATGAAGAAAAGGATAAAGAAGTATTTGCCCTAAGACCAATGACATGTCCATTCCAATTCCAAGCATATTTAAACAGACAAAGAAGTTATAGAGATTTACCATTAAGATATAATGAAACATCTACATTGTTTAGAAATGAAGATTCAGGAGAAATGCATGGGTTAATAAGAGTAAGACAATTTACAATTTCAGAAGGACATTTAGCTGTAAGATTAGATCAATTAGCAGAAGAAATAAAAGGCTGTATTGATTTAATTAAGCTATTTACAGATAGATTAGGATTAGATGAAGGTATATCATATAGATTTTCTAAATGGGATCCAAATAACAGAGAAAAATATATGGGAACAGATGAAGAATGGGAACATTCACAAGCTGTATTAAAAGGAATTCTTGATGACTTGGGAATAGAATATACAGAAGCAGAGGGAGAAGCAGCATTCTATGGACCAAAACTTGATATCCAATACAAAAATGTGTGGGGAAAAGAAGATACAATAATTACTGTACAAGTAGACTTCCAATTAGCAGAGAAATTTGATATGTACTATATAGATAAAGATGGAAGCAAAGTAAGACCAGTAATAATCCATAGAACATCATTGGGATGCTATGAAAGAACACTTGCAATGGTAATAGAAAGATTTGCAGGAGCATTCCCAACATGGCTTGCACCAGTACAAGTAAAAATACTTCCAATATCTGATGCACATGTAGATTATGCTAAACAAGTAAAAGAACAATTACAAAGAGCAGGAATAAGAGTTGAATTAGATGACAGACAAGAGAAAATAGGATACAAGATAAGAGAAGCACAACTTCAAAAGGTTCCATATATGCTTGTTGTAGGAGATAAAGAAAAAGAAGCAAATGCGGTAGGTGTACGTTCAAGAAAAGAAGGGGATATTGGAGCACAAGATTTAAAACAATTTATTTCGAGAATAAAAGAAGAAATAGAGAATTATGTAAGATAATTTAAAGAAGAGCCTCTAAATTATAGGGGCTCTTGAATTTTATGTAAAATTATGTTAAAATATATGTATAGTTAGTATATCTAACATTAAAATTTTTGGAGGTTTAAACCAATGACAGAAAAGCAAAGACTCGAAGAAATGCGCGCATGGCTTATAAAATCCGAAGAGAAAAATTATGATCGTATGAAAAAGGAAAACGTCTTGGAAGATTTGATTGCTTCAACCCACAAAGAAACAGGCAAACTTTCATTCCCGCTTATCATTCCTATATACGAACATAATATAGATTTCTTAATTGGAATCTTATTGGGACTTGGATATGAGCCGAATTATGAAAAAGATTTCAATACCTTTTTCAGTACAACTTGCTATATAGTAAGTTTGAAAGCGTAACTCCAAACAGGAAAGCAAGATTTATTCTTGCTTTCTTTTTATATATAAATTTTTTATAAAATCTCTTGACAAAGAACATATTTATTTATACAATACATACGAACAAAAGTTCTTTAAAGGAGAAGAAAAATGATAAGTACATTACATATTAAAAATATAGGTATAATAGATGATTTAAGTATTAATTTAAATAACGGTTTAAATATATTAACAGGTGAAACTGGTGCTGGTAAAACATTAATAATAGATTCACTAGGGATAATATCTGGTGAACGTTTTTCAAAAGAAATGATAAGAAGAGGAGAAGACCACTCTTTTGTTGAAGCGTGCTTATATATTCCGGAAAATGAAAATGCAATAGATGGCAACATAATAGTTTCAAGAGAAGTATATTCTAATGGTAGAAATATGTGTAAAATTAACGGAAGAATGGTTACTGTAAATGAACTAAAAAGTTTTATGGAAAATGTTATAGATATTCATGGTCAACATGATAATCAACAGCTTTTAAATCCTTCTACGCATATAGAATATTTAGATAGATTTGGTGCAAAAGAAATTACTAACTTAAAAGAAGAATATACAGAGTTGTATAAAAAGTATAACGATATAAAAACAGAACTTAAAAATAATTATGGAGATGAAAAAGAAAAACAAAGAAAATTAGATTTACTAAGATATCAATATGATGAAATAGAAAAAGCAAACTTAAAAATAGGTGAAGACGAAAAATTAGAATCTGATAGAAAATTAATATTAAACAGTGAAAAAATTAATGAGAGTTTGAATGTTGCAGATTTAGAAGTTTCTGAACATGCAATAGATTCAATAAATTCAGCAATACGTGCATTAGAAAAAATTGAAGATTTAGACCAAAAATATTCTAATAATTTAAATTCATTAAAAAGTACATATTATGACATACAAGAAATTGCAAGAGATATTTCATCTTTAAGAGATGATGTATATTTTGATGAGGAAGAAAGACAAGAACTAGAAACAAGACTTGATTTAATATTTTCATTAAAAAGAAAATATGGAAATACAATAGAAGAAATTTTAAAATATAAGGAAGAAGTAGAAGAGCAAATAAATCAAATAGAAAATATAGATGAATATAACAATAAATTAAGAAGAGAGTTAGAAGCAATAGAAACTAAAATGCTAGATTTGTCTAAAAAATTAAATTCATTAAGAAATAAATATGGTTTAATATTAGAAGAAAAAATAAATAATGAATTAGTAGACTTAGAAATGAAAAATGCTAAAATTAAGATAAATATTAATTTTGTTGAAAAATATAATAGCAATGGTTTGGATGAAGTAGATATATATATTAAAACCAATATTGGAGAAGATGCAAAACCTCTATATAAAATTGCATCAGGTGGAGAAATGTCTAGAATAATGCTTGCAATTAAAAATGTATTATCAAACGTGGATAGTGTTCCGATATTAATATTTGACGAAATAGATACAGGAATAAGCGGTATAGCTGCAAAAAGTGTTGGAGAAAAATTAAAATCAATCTCCAAATTACATCAAGTGCTATGTGTCACACATTTAGCTAGTATTGCAGCAAAAGGTGATTACAATTATTATATATATAAAGAAGTAAAAGAAGATAAAACACAAACAAATGTAAAATTATTAAATGAAGAAGAAACAATAAAAGAGATAGCAAGAATTGCAAGTGGAGATATAACAGAAATTTCTTTAAAACATGCAAAAGAATTAAGACAAAATTAAAAATTATGTGATATAATGCAAAAAAAGAAAGGAAAATAATATGGCAAAAAATAAAACAGTATTTGTGTGTAATGAATGTGGATATGAATCACCAAAATGGATGGGAAAATGTCCTGCTTGTAATGCATGGAATAGCTTTTTTGAAGAAAAAGTAGTTTCTTCTTCAAGCTCAAATTCTGGTAAGAAAAAAGAAGTATCTAAACCAATAGAATTAAATAAAATTGAAGGTAAGAACGAAGCAAAGATAAGTACAGGTTTTAATGAATTAGACAGAGTTTTAGGTGGAGGATTAGTAAATGGTTCATTAATTTTACTTGGAGGAGAACCTGGTATAGGCAAATCTACATTAATACTACAAATTTGTAATAAAATAAAAACAGACGGAAAAGTTCTATATATTTCAGGAGAAGAATCAGGAGAACAAATAAAACTTCGCGCAGATAGATTAGGTGTAAAAAATGATAATTTGTTATTTTTATCAGAAACAAATATTGAAAATATAGAAGAAAATATATTATCTATTAATCCTAAATTGGTAATAATAGATTCAATACAAACAATGTATTCAGAAGATATTACATCAGCAGCAGGAAGTGTTAGCCAAGTAAGAGAAATTACTGCTAAGATTATGAGAACTTGTAAAGAAAATGGTGTTACAACAATTTTGATTGGGCATGTTACAAAAGATGGAAATATAGCAGGACCAAGAGTTTTGGAACATATGGTAGATACTGTTTTGTATTTAGAAGGAGAAAGATACTTTTCATATAGAATGCTAAGAGGTGTTAAAAATAGATTTGGGTCTACTAATGAAATAGGAATGTTTGAAATGGAAGCAGAGGGGTTAGTAGAAATAACAGATCCATCAAAAGTATTAATTTCAGAAAGGGAAGATAATCCAGCAGGTTCTGTTGTTATAGCTAGTATGGAAGGAACAAGACCTTTGCTTGTTGAATTCCAAGCATTAACAACACCAACAGTTTATGGACTGCCAAGAAGAACTGCGAATGGTATAGATTATAATAGGCTTGCTGTTTTAATAGCAGTATTAGAAAAGAAAGTTGGATTAAACTTAGGGAATCAAGATGTATACCTTAATGTTGTAAGTGGGCTTAAAATAAATGAGCCAGCAATAGATTTAGGAATAATAGCTGCAACTGTTTCAAGTTTTAAAAACTTGCCAATAGATACTGGTACAGTAGTTTTAGGAGAAGTAGGTTTAACAGGAGAAATCAGAAGTGTAAATTTAATTGACAAAAGATTAAAAGAAGCCGAAAAATTAGGATTTAAAAAATGCATAATTCCAGAAACTAACAGAAAACTATTGAAAGAAAGTTATAAATTAGATATAATAGGTGTGAAAAATATTGGTGATGCTGTACGTGCCTTAGGTTTAAAATAAGAGCGGCGGAAGGTGTAAGAACAAAGGAGAGAAAATGGAAAATATTATTAAACAAAAAGTATCGAATGAAAAAGGTATAACATTAGTAGCCTTAATGATTACGGTAATGATTATGGTAATGATTATAGGAATATCATTAGATATTGGAATGGAATCACTTGATAGTACAAGGTTGCAAGGATTTTATATGCAATTAGAAACTATTCAAAAAAGAGCAGATGATATTGCAAGCACAAACGAAGGGTATTACATTAATAATGATGACGGAACAAGAACATATATAGATTTAAAAACAGCTGGCGGAAGTGCTTTAACAACTTCACAAACTGATTTTTTACAAACTATTTTAGATGAAGAAGGGATTACAGTTTCTCCTAGTGAATTCAGATATTTCACAGTTACTAATTTAGATGAACAATTAGAATTAACACAAATGGAATATAATGTGTTTATACATTTCAATACCAGAACAGTAATTGCAGAAAAAGGTATAACTATTAATGACAAAACATATTATATGCTAGAAAATAATATGTATTATGTTGAGCAAAACACTTCGAAAAATGAAGGAACATTAGAATTAACATATAGTATAACCCAATATGGAACAAACAATTATAAAATAACTGTAATTCCTAAGACAGTAGGCGATTTAACTGCAAATGGAACATTAAAATATAAGAAAACTACTACTAAATATTGGGAGACAGCAAGTGGCTTAGATATAGTAATTAGCGAATTAACACAATATAATATAAAATATACAGATAGTAATAAAAATTCAGTATCAGAAACTATAACAGTATCATTAGATGAAGATGGGAAATTAACTGTTACAGTTAACAAATAAAGTTTATAGAAATGAGGCAATGATAATAAATGAAAAAAACTGCAAATAAAAAGAAAGAAACAAAGAAAATTATATTTTTATCAATAGCAATACTTATTGTAGTAGCTATTATAGTTAATTTATGTATGGGATATTATAAAAAAGTTACATATAATTCAAAAAATCCAATAGCTACTATGGAGATAAAAGATTATGGAACAATTATAATAGAGCTATATCCAGAATATGCAGAAAATACAGTTAAAAATTTTATTGCATTGGCAAATAACGGTTTTTATGATGGTCTAACCTTCCACAGAATTGTAAAAGATTTTATGGTACAAGGTGGAGACATTAATGGAAATGGTACAGGTTCACCAAATCTAAGTGCTATAAATAAAAATATAACAGAAGGTTCATCATCAGATATAACATATAATATAGATGGAGAATTTGAAATAAATGGTTACAAAAATAATACTTTAAAATTAGAAAAAGGTGTTATTGCAATGGCAAGAACAGATTATACAGATTATGTCTATTATTATGGTTTGGATAGTAGTGTAATAAAAGAAGGATATAATTCAGCAGGTTCACAATTCTTTATAATGACAACAGATGACAACACATCACTTTCAGGATATTATGCTGGGTTTGGAAAAGTTATAGAAGGATTTGATGTACTAGAAAAACTTGAAAACACAAAAGTAGAAAAAGCAAGTGAAAATGCAACAGAGGTTTCTAAGCCGACAAAAGCACCTGTGATTACAAGTATAAGAGTAGAAACATTTGATGGAAAATATGATATACCACAAACACATGAACAATTTGATATGGAAAGCTATTTAAGTTCATTATATTATTAAAATAGGACGATTTCGTCCTATTTTTATTACAATTATATTACATTTTTCTAAAATAATTGACAAGATAAAAAAGTAAAGATATAATTTAGACAGAAAGTAATAAAAACAAAGGAGAAAGAAAAATGGCTAGAACCCTTGCGAGAGTACACACACACACACACACACACACATGTAATTTAATAAATATAAAAAATAAGGCTGATGAAGTTAGCCTTTATATAAATGTATATAAAACAGACCGATTAATAATATAAATCGAGTCTGTTTTTTGTGTGAAAAA
>JAZSPC010000026.1:0-38211 GCA_045537285.1 Clostridia bacterium | reverse complement strand
TTTATTTATGTTTGTTTTTTAGTTCTATTAGTATTTGTATAATATTATTGTTTTATTTTCTCTATTTAAATTTTTCAAGAATAACTGAAATACAAAAAACAAATTTATTAAAAACAAAATATAATATTAGTACACTTTTTCCTTCAAATTCTAATTATTCATCATTAAAACTTTCTAATAATATGTCTATAATTGGCTCTATTGAAATTCCAAAGATAAATGTTTATTATCCTATTATAGAAAACACTAATGAAGATTTATTAAAAGTTTCAGTATGTAGATTTTCTGGTCCATTACCTAACAGAATAGGAAATCTGTGTATTGCTGGGCATAATTATAAAAACAATACTCTGTTTAGCAATTTGCACAAATTAAATATCGGAGATTCTTTTTATATTACAGATTTAAATAATACTACATTAAAATATGTTATATATAAAAAAATTGTAGTCAAAGAAGAAAATTTGAATTGTATAAAAGAAACAAAAAGTATTGAGGCAACTCTTATAACCTGTTATAACATTGATAATTCTAAAAGATTAATAATAAAAGCAAAAATGGAAGGATTGTAATCCTTCCATTTAATATTTATACTTAAATTATATTCCTCTATAATCACTTACTTTTTTATATGCAAATATAGCTGATGCAGCACATACTACTAATAAAACACCTAATCCTAAATCACCTGAACCTGTTTGTGGTAAAGTTGTTGTATTATTTTGTTGTGCATCTTCATATTGATTTCCTGTTATTGTTGTAGCTCCACTTCCTCCTAAAACATCTGTTGCAAATACATTAACAGATAACATAATTATCATTATACTTAATACTATTAAACTAACTAATTTTTTCATATGAATTCTCCTTTTCTTTATATATATTATCTTACGTTCATAATTTATTATACATTAATTTTTTCTTTTTGCAATACTTTTTTAGATTTTTTTATTTCTTTTTTGTCTTTCTTACCTTTAAATAAATATGAAATAAGATATACAATCAATGAACCTAAGAATATTGCAACTATATATATCAATAAAAACAATAAAAATGGTACATTTTGTTGTATTACATCAAATACTGGTAATGTGCTTGTAAAATATGGACTTATATAAAACATATTAAAAGTTTCACCATTTAATATTCCCCAATTATATATTCCAATATTTAAAATTTCTGCAATTAAAACAAAAATTAAAAATATTTTAAATGCATTTTTAAGATTTTCTTTATTAACCTCAATTGCTCCACTCATTATTAAATAAACTGATACTACAAGACTTCCACAATGTAGCCACATAGTATGAATATTTATCAATATATCTTTTGTAAAACAACTATCAGGTATTATCATTGTCATAAAACTTCCTAATATTGTTATAAATGCCATATATGCTAAAAATGAAGTTCTTATTTTACCTTCTTTTAAGAATAAACAAATTATTGAGGCAAATATTGGAGTTGTACATAATTGAAATGGTGCTGCATACCATTGATAATCCCAAGTAACAACATTAGTTGCTACATCATAATTAAATGACCACATTATTTGTTTTGTTAATTCAAGTATTAATGCAACTATCCCATAAACTCCTAAAACAATTTTCAATTGTTTATTACTATATTTTTTTCTTAATAAAAATAATAATAGCAATGAAATAATTACCAAACCTATCCATATCCAATGAAACCAACCATAAGGTTTTGGTGTTTTCATTGGAGCTTGTAAAATATATAATATTTTTTCAAAACTATTCATAACATCACCCAGATGATTATATTATATATTGTTATATTTTGCAAATATTTGTCGATTTTTCTCATACAAAAAAGACTAGTACTTACTAGTCTTCTTTGTTGTTAGTTTATTCATTTTCATATTCTCTGCAATACATATAGATTGCAAATTCTCTTTCTGCCTCAGATTTAATGATTCCCTCTCCGCAATTTAAAGAATATGCAGAATTAAGCTCATAAGCACGTTGTGGATTATCCTCCACACCAGCTTTAATTGCCAATTCTCTTAATTTTGGATGTTCTGACAAAAACCGTTTCCAAGTTAATTCATTAGACCCACCTAACATTTTAATACCTCCAAATATTTATTTGTATCAAGTTATTATAACATGTTTTTGTAAATAAAGCAAGAAAAACAAATCTTCACAATCCGTCAAAACAATTTATTTTTCTTTTTATACAGATTCAATTTTATTTAATTTGCATACATTAATAAAAATATTATCAAAATTATTGAAAAGTTTGTCATATTATGATAGCATAGAATCAAATATAAAATACACAAAAGAAAAGAGGTGATTATTTGTGAAAAATCAAAGAGGTGTAACATTAACAAAGCTAGTATTAATTCTTGGCGCAATAATTCTATTTTTTATTATAATCAGCGGTGGAGATAATAATAGTAGCGATGATGGAAGAGTATCATCTAAACGTAAAGAATCTCGCGCATCTTATATTCCAAAATGTACAACTATTGATTATAAATCTTTAGCCAGAAATCCTAATTCATACATAGGTAGAAATTATACTTTTACAGGTGAAGTTATTCAAGTTTTAAATGGACCTAATAACAAAATAGATCTAAGAGTTAATGTAACTCCAAAAAGATATGAATACTTAAACGAAACATATTACGAGGACACTATGTATGTAACATATCAATATTCTAGTAGTACAGAAAGTAGAATCCTAGAAGATGATATTATAACACTTTATGGCTCATTCGCAGGAATATATAGTTATGAATCTGTTATGGGTGCACAAATATCTATTCCATTAATAAATGCCTTGTATATAGATATAAGAAATTAAATATTTAACCTAATACTTAATAAAAAGGAGGTAATTAGATATGAATAACAATAACAGCAATGCAAATTCGACTGCAAGTTTAATATGTGGTTTAGTTTCAATTTTTGTTCTACCTTTTATATTTGGTATAGCTAGTATTATATTAGGTATTATAGGTATATCAAAAGAGGAAGAAAAGAAATCTAGTGCAATATCTGGAATAATTCTAGGAATAATCGGAGTGCTTTGGGCATTCTATTCAACTGGAACATTATAAAAAACAAAAAGTAGATAATTAGAAATAATTATCTACTTTTTTTGTATTATTCTTTATTCTTATTTAATTTTGTTAAATGTTGCTTTCGGCAACATCTATATCATAAATTATTATTTTACAATTTCAGTTATATAAAGAGAATATCCTAAAATTTCACCTACACGGCTAACTTGACCTCTTACTACAATTTTATCCCCTTTACTAATTTTTTTAACCTTTTTTTCAGTATCCGCATTATTGATATAACACTGTATCGTTTCCCACTCTGTTGAATTTGAACTAATTGTAATATAATCTAAATCAGCATCAATATTTCTTACAACTCCTGATATTTCTAAATATTCATCTAAGTATTTTTCTTTTGCAGTTGCTGCATTTTTTTCTAAATCGTTAATCAATGTTTTAGCACTTACCTTTGTATATTTTACAGAAGGATATGTATGATATTCAATAACAACTTCTGCTTTCTTATCAAACTCATCATCTGAATAAAAACTAGAATCCCCACCGATATATACATCTTTTACTTGTCCCGCTTTTACCCATATTCCATCCGGTTTAGCATCTTCTATCTTTTTAATGCTTACATTTGTAAAGCCTGCATCTTTAAATTTCTTTTCAACTTCTCTATAATCTGATTTCCAGGCACTAGCAGAACTCATTGGTGGTTTTATTTTTTCTATTTTTTCAACTTTTTCTGTTGTTTCATTCTTCTCTGTGTTTTCGTTTTTTTCTGTTGTTTCAACTTCCTCTGTATTCTCAACTTTATCTGCATTTTCTACTTCATTTCTAATAATTTCTATCTCTTCAAATTCTATCATCCATGAACCTAAAAACTTAGATGTAGAAATAACTTTTGCGACAACTATGTCATTACTCTTTAATTTCAAATCATTCTTTGAAATAAAATTCAGATGTTCTCCTGCATGTGAATTATATCCTAATAATGAATCTGGTGCATATTTTATTACTACGAATTTTACAATCTTTCCTTTTACATCAACTCCATTATTTAAATCTGTTTCAAAACTTTTATCATCTTCATAATGAACTTTTATTTCATTTTGATTGTTTTTATCTGCTTCATTTTCTACAACTACATTATTTTCTAAGCCAATATTCAAATTTTCTTCTATTTGGTTAAAAACATTATATTCTTCCATATGGTTTGTATCATTGTTCTCATTATTACTCGAACCAATTAATATCCCAAAAAGAATTGCTATAAATATACAGACAACTATTCCAATAGTTTTTAATACAGAACCTTTTTCATTTTCTACCACAATTTATTCCCCCCTTATGTTTCTATATTATCATAAACATTAAATATTATCAAATTTTATATCATTTTTACTTCTTTAATATTATTTTTTCTACTACTGGACTTTTTGTTTTGAAAAATAAAAAAAGCACTGTTTCCAGTACTTTCCCGTCTTAACGACTCTGGCTGGGCTGGCTAGATTCGAACTAGCGCATGGTAGAGTCAAAGTCTACTGCCTTACCGCTTGGCTACAGCCCAATATTTAATTAATGGGGTGGAAGATGGGACTCGAACCCACGATCTCCAGTGCCACAAACTGGCGCGTTAACCAACTACGCCACATCCACCATTGCATGGTTATAATATTTACAACGCAATTAATATTTTAAACTATTTTATATGTTTTTGTCAAGTGATTTTCATGTTTTTTTCAATTTATTAAACTTCTCTTGCAAAAATTATTGTTTTAGCCTTATTTTCATCATTGTATGTTGATAATGTAATTTCTTTCTTTCCTTCTGTATTTCTAGTTATATAAGTGTTTTCATTTGTATTATCTTCATATATATTATATATTTTATATTTTAAATTTCTTCCTGTATTATCTGTTATATATATATAATCTCCATTAGATAATTTGTTTAAGTTTGAAAACATTGTTCCGTTCCTATAATTATGCCCAGCTATTACAGAATTCCCAGAATTGTTTAGACCTTGTGAGGTATACATTAATACAGGCGCTGTTTCTAATGCTTTTTTATTATTTTCTTCTAATACTGGATATTTTAAATCTATCTTAGGAATTTGAATAGTTCCAATTACAGTAAATTCTTTATATTTAGTAGTAATATTAGTTCCTGTTTGTATTGCTTGTTCAAATTTAGAAACAGCTTCTACTGCACCAGTAGAAATATAGTATGAGTTATACATTCTATATCCCACAAAACCAATTAAACCAATAATAGCTATTACTAATATTATTAATACTATTTTAAGCAATTTACTATATTTGCTTCTATTAAACATATTCTTTCCTCCTAAGTACTATTTATACTTTTTTAAGCACCTAAACCTAATTTTTTACCACCTAATAGATGAAAATGTAAATGCATAACTTCTTGTCCTCCATCTTCACCACAGTTATTTACTATTCTAAAACCATTATCTAGTTTTAAATCTGTTGCTATTTTATTTATAACTGTAAACATTTTACCAATTAAAGCTTCATCTTCTGGCTTTATATCTTTTGCACAAGATATATGTTTTTTAGGAATTACTAATATATGAACTGGCGCTTGCGGATTAATATCTTTAAACGCCAATATTTCATCATCTTCATATACTTTATTTGAAGGAATTTCCCCTTTAATTATTTTACAAAACAAACAATTGTCCATATTTGTCTCCTATTCTAAAATAGCTTTTATTCTTCTTACCCCTGCTGATGATGCTTCTTCTTTCTTTATTTTAAATTTACCCAATTCACTCGTATTTGATACATGAGGTCCACCACAAAGTTCTAGTGATACATCTCCTATCTTATATACAGTAACTACATCCCCATATTTTTCAATGAACATAGCCTCTGCGCCCATTTTTATTGCATCTTCTTTATTCATTTCTATTTTTTCTACTGGTATTGCTTGGCTTATATATTCATTTACTAAATCTTCTGCTTTTTGTTTTTCTTCATCTGTCATTTTTGCATCATGTGAGAAGTCAAATCTCATTCTTTCTGGTGTAATATTACTTCCTTTTTGATGTACGTGATTTCCTAAAATCACTTTTAATGCTGCATTTAAAAGATGTGTTGCTGTATGGTATTTTGTTTCTATTTCTCCTGTTGATGCTAATCCACCTTTAAATTTTTGTTCAGCTCCTACTCTTGATTTTTCTTGATGCTCTTGGAATTTTTTATTAAATCCTTCAACATCTACATTATATCCTAATTCTTTTGCCATTTCTAGTGTAAGCTCTATTGGGAAACCGAATGTATCGTATAATCTAAATGCTTCGTCTTTATCAATTATTTTATTAGTTGCTTTTTCAGCTACTTTTTCAAATTCTTTTAAACCTTTTTCTAGTGTTCTATTGAATTTTACTTTTTCACTTGAAATTACTTCTAATATTACTTCTTTATTCTTCTCGATTTCATTATAATATGCTTTATATTGATTAATGATTATATCTGCTAATTCTTTTTCCCAATTGCTTGATATATCTATATTTAATTTTTTAGCATGTCTAATCATTCTTCTAATTAATCTTCTTAAAACATAACCTTGATCTTTATTAGATGGTTTAATTCCCGCATTATCTCCTGCTATCATAACAACAGCTCTAATATGGTCGGCTATAATTCTCATACTAGCTGTATATTTTGTGTCTTCATATGATAATCCTGATACTTCTTCTATTTTTAATATTACATCTTTCCAAATCGAAGATTGGTAGTTATCTGTGTAACCTTCTAATATTGCAGTTACTCTTTCTACACCTAAACCAGTATCAACATTTTTATTTTTTAATGGATTAAATGTTCCATCTGCTTCATGATTATATTGCATAAAAACATTATTCCAAATCTCTACCCAATTATCATTTTCTGTATCAAAATTACTTGGAACAGGTTCACTACTTCTCCAATAGAATATTTCTGTATCTGGTCCACATGGTCCAGTAAGTTCCATGTTAGGCCACCAGTTATCATCTTCACCTAAAAAAGCTATTTTTTCTTTTGGTATTCCTAAACTTTCCCAAATAGCTGCTGATTCTGTATCTGCTGGAACTATATCGTTTCCTTTAAATACTGTTACGGCAAGTTTTTCTACTGGAATATTTAAATATTTAGTTAATAGCTCAAAACTCCAAGTTATAGATTCTTTCTTGAAATAATCTCCTAATGACCAGTTTCCAAGCATCTCAAAAAATGTATGGTGTGTTTTATCTCCCACTTCATCTAAGTCATTTGTTCTAAAACATTTTTGAACATCTGTTAATCTTGTACCCTCTGGATGAAGTTGTCCTTTTAAATATGGCACTAATGGTTGCATTCCAGCTGTGTTGAATAAACAAGTTGGATCATTTTCTGGTATTATTGGTGCACTTGGTATTATTTTATGTCCTTTACTTTCAAAAAATTTCAAATATGTATCTTTTAAATCTATCTTATTCATTAATATTACTCCTTTTGTTTTATATACGTACAAAATTATATTACAATTACCCAAAAAAAGCAATATTTAATGGAGATTTAATAAATTAAATCTCCATTTGTCCGCTTAGGAAACCTGCTGCTGATTGTGCAACTTTTTCTTCTGTTTCTGACATTTTCCTTTTGTCGTCCTTTGATATTAATACAACACTTCCAATTACATCACCTTGTGATATTATTGGATATATTACTTGTGCATTAAATTTTCTTTCTTGATTATCATTTTTTGTAATTGGTATTGCTATATCATTGTTTTTATTACTTGTATATATTTCTCTATCTTCTAATAGTTCTTCTAATTCCTTTGATATATCTTGTTCTAAAAATTCTTTTTTAGATGCTCCTGAAACTGCTATTACATTATCTTTATCTGTTATGCAAGCTATATGTCCTGTTGTTTTTGCAAGTGTTTCTGCATAGTTTGTAGCAAATTCTGAAAGCTCTCCAATTGGAGAATATTTCTTTAATATTACTTCTCCTTCTCTTCCTGTAAATATTTCTATTGGATCACCTTCTTTTATTCTTAATACTTTTCTAATTTCTTTTGGTATAACTATTCTCCCTAAATCATCTATCCTTCTAACAACTCCTGTTGCTTTCATAAATCTTCCTCCCATAATTTTTAAATAATAATTTATTTATATTATTTGAAAAAAAAGAAAATTTATGTACAAAAACTATAAAAAAGAGATTTTGTTAAAAATCTCTTTTTCTAAAAACTATTTTACACTTCAATTGCTTCATACTTTTCTAGTATGATTCCTAGGGCACTTGCGAAATCTTGTAGCATTACAACTTTTATACTATTATCTTTCGAACTTGTATAATCGTCTATTATTTGTTTTAACTGAGCAATATTAATAATTTCTGGTTCAATTTCATCATGATATAGTTCGGCTCTGTTTAATAATTTTTCTTTAATTGTAACTATATCTTCATTACTTGCACATGAAATTCTCTGAAACATTTGGAATGGATCATAATACTTAAATATTGGCAAATTCATACATTCTTTATCAAATCTTTCATAGAACATTTCCATTTTCATTGGTATACATTTAAATATTTCTTCTGCTTTTTCTGCATACATTTTTTCCTTTAATTTTGAATTCAATTTATTAAAATGTTCTAATATTTCTTCCATATCTTCATCTTTTTCTATTATTGCTACACTATTAATTTCTTCTTGCATATTTTCGCAATAACTAGATGTTAAAAATGCGGCGTTCATACCATTAAAGAATAACATTTTTATTGTTTTCATATCATATTTTATTAAGTCTTTCTTGATAAAATAATCGAAATATCCAAACAATTTAACCATATCCACTAAGTTTATTTTTCCAGTTTTTAGGTTATTTAATATTTCTTCTATTACTCCATCAAATTCATCATCATCTATTTTCCAATATTCTTCTGTAAGTAATCTTTTATATCCTGGCAGCTTAGCTGTATCTACTGTATCAATAATTGTTTCCATATTTGCTTTAAAAACTTTCATATCGAATATTCTTGTTCTTACATATATCTCTATAAATTTAAAGAATCTGTATTCTGATTTAAAGTTATAGTAGTAGTTATTATCAAATTCTTTGATATAGAATTGTCTATTATCCATTAATACTCTTGAAGAAACTAAAATAGATTTATATTCTTCATTATTTGCAATGTTTATAAACTTATCTTTTGTTACTTTACCAGCTTTTATTTCAAAAGATACAGCTATTGTAAATATGAGCATTGTTTGTAATACTCTATGATTTGTATTTGGATAGTTTTTATTTACCATTTCAAATATCTTTTTAAAATCATTTAATGCATGTTTTAAAATTCTTAGGTTTCTGGTTCCACTTCTATGGAATGTAGATATTATTAATCTTGTATTCTCTCTTAAAAACCTTATTAAATCTGAATTACTTTCATATCTCATCAATAGTCCATTAATTATATAACTAAATTCCGGTGCGTATTCAAAAGTTTCACCAATTAATTTTTCTTTTATTCTTTCATAATCATTCGCTTTATCAAATACATATTCAATTTTGTCTTGTATTTTTTCTACCATTGGTTTATCTGAAACCTTAGATAAATCTCCTTCCTTATCTAAAAGGTAAGTAGCAATAAATGTTTTCATTTCTAGATTACTACTTTTTAATTTTGTTGCAAGCTCTTTTTCATTACAAATGATTATTGTTTTTATGTGATCATGTTCAACAAAGTTATTTATATATCCTAATATATCTATAACATCTACATTTGCTCTTTCCAAATCGTCAAAACAAAGTATTTTATCATCTGTTGAGAAGAAATCTGCATAGTCTATTCTATCTCCATTTTGTGTGACACCAAAGAAATTTGCCATATCAAGACCAGTTTTTGCATATTCTGGTATTGTTGTTTGATTATGACCATTCATAAACTTTTTTAAGTTTTTATCCATTAATTGAGTAGTCTCTATGAATATTTTTTTACTTATTTCTTCTAGGTTAGAAATACCATATAAAGACATATATATTGTAGTATATTGTTTTCCGTTAATATGCATACTTTCTATTCTGTTTCTTATTTTATGATTCCAAAAGTAAGTTTTACCGCTTCCCCATTCACCATTTATCATTATTGCATAGTCTGTGTAATCTGATCTTATATAATCTAATATACTTTCAACTAAATCTTCCATTTCTCACTCCTTTTAATCTTTTGCTATTGTAATTACATCTACATATTTAGCACCAGCTAATTTTAATATTTTTGAGCATTCATTAACTGTACTTCCTGTTGTATAAATGTCATCTAATAATACTATTCTCTTGTTATAAATATTTTGTTCATTTTTTGTATAATATACATCTATAACATTCTGCTGTCTATCTTCTTTATTCTTAGTACTTTGTGGTTTATTATTTATCTTTTTAAATAGCACTTTTTCTTCATATTTTATATTCAGTTTTTGGGCTAATTCCTTAGCAATTAAAACACTTTGGTTATACCCTCTTGTTACTTTTCTGTTATAGTGTATAGGTACTGGTATGATTATATCATAACATTTTAAAAATCTACACACTTTTTTATTTTTTATCAAAAAATTTATAAAAGCTTTATAGATATATACTTTTTCTTGAAACTTAAATTTTATTAATCTTTCTTTTATTATGCCTTCATATTTAAAAATGTATAAATGTTTTTTGAAATTTTTGTCATTATATTTATCTATTTTAACTCCTGCAATATTTGTTAATTTTATTTCACATTTTTTACACAAATCTTCTTTACAAATTTTGTCACAAATTCCACATACATTTGGAAACATTATATTTGTTGCATAATTAATAAGCCATAATATTTTACTCATATTACTCCTTCTATTTTTTAATTTTATACGTTTCGGATTTTTCTCTTAGAATAAATTTTCTTTGATTTAAATAATTTTCTCTTTGATTAAAAATTCTTAGAATTATAATTTCATTTTTCACAATTTTATAAATAATGCTATATTTGCCTGAGATCATTCTTCTGTATTCTCCATTAACATCATTATAAGATATTAATGTTTTATGTGCTCGCGGCATAAATATTAAATTATCCATATCTTTATCAAGTTTTTTGATTATTTTATTCCAATTGTAGACATGACTTTCTAAATATTCAGATATTTTATCTAAATCACGCTTTGCATCATTTGATAATTCTAGTTTATAAAACAATATTATATTTCCTCCTCATATGTTCTCTCCATTCTTGTAATGTAATTGTTCCTCCTCCGTTTTTCAAATTTTCTTCTGCCTCTTCAATAATTCTATCCATATACTTACTCCAAGCCTCTTCTCCTGTAATTATACGGGTATAGTTTTCTTTTAACCTTGCATATGAGTTTTTAAAAGTTCTAAATTTAATCATATTATCGCCTCCTTATTTTTACATTTTAACAAACTTTATTTTTAAAATCAATAAAAAAGCAGAAAAAGTCAAATAAACTTTTCGACATTTTTCTACTTTTACATATTAATCAATTTATATTCTAATCCTGAATTTCTTTTTTTACTATCATAATTTTGTATCATTTTATCTACTACATTTGCAGGGCCAACTACTACTAGAAGTTTTTTAGCTCTTGTTATTGCTGTGTATAATAAATTTCTTGTAAGTAGCATTGGTGCTGATGCTGTAATTGGAAGAATTACAACATCAAATTCACTTCCTTGTGATTTGTGTACTGTAATTGCATATGCATGTTCTATTTGGTCTATATCTTGATATGAATACCAAGCGTTTTTATCATCATCATATAAAACTTGTATTTGTTTTTCTTCTTCGTTTATATCCACAATTATTCCAAATTCGCCATTAAATATTCCGCTTCCATATTCAAATTGTTCTTTGTGTTTTTCCCAATAAATATCATAGTTATTTTTAATCTGCATTATTCTATCGCCTTGTCTAAATACAACATTCCCAAAAGTTTTTTCTTTTTTGCTTTGTGATCCAGGATTTAATTCCTGTTGCAAATATCTATTCAGTTCTCTTGTTCCTATTAATCCTTTTTTGCTCGGTGTTATTACTTGAATATTTTTAAAGAATTCGTAATCTCCATAATTTTTTAATCTATCTTTTGATAAACTCAAAATATTTGAAAGTATTTTTTCTTGGTTGAATTCGTTTATAAAGAAGAAATCTTCTTTTAAATTTCCGTCTTTACTTGTTATAAAACCTTCACCTTTATTTACATTATGTGCATTTAAAATAATCTTACTCTGAGCTGCTTGTCTAAAAATTTTATCTAAATATACTGTTGCAAATTTTTCTGAATTTATTATGCTTTTTAAAACACTTCCAGGACCAACAGATGGAAGTTGATATATGTCTCCAACCAACACTAATTTGGTTCCTAAGTAAATTGCTTTAACTAGATAATTCATTAAAAATATGTCTACCATTGACATTTCATCTATAATTATTACATCTGCATCAATTGGTGATAGTTCTTGGTCTATATCTTCTATTCCAAGTTCATCTTTTATTTTTCCAATTTCTAATAATCTATGTAATGTTTTTGCCTGTTCACCTGTTGCTTCTTCCATTCTTTTTGCTGCCCTTCCAGTTGGAGCACATAAAGCTACTTTTTTACCTTGTTTTTTATATAAGTCTAATACTGTTTTTATAATCGTAGTTTTACCTGTACCTGGTCCACCAGTTATTACACATACATTATTCTCATTAATTTCTTTTATTGCTTCTATTTGTTTTTCGGATAAAATTATATCTAATTTATCTTCTAATAATTTTATTTCTTTATCTATCTTTGAAATTCTTTTTATATTCTTTGCATTATTAAGAGTTAATAATTTTTCAGCAATATTTTTTTCTGCTTTATAGAATTCATATAAATATACCCATTCTGTATCATTTCTTTTTTCTACCATTATTTTTTCTTTTGCTCGCAAGTTTATGAATTCACTTTCTATTAAATCCTCTGGTATATTTAAAAGCTCTATTAAAAACATTATCAAATTTTGTTTTTCTACACAAGTATGTCCATTATTAGTTATTATTGTTAATCCATACTTTATTCCATTTGCAATTCTTTCTGGATTTGTATAGTCCATCCCTAAATCTAGTGCCATTTTATCTATTTGTTTGAAATCTACTGTTCTTACTAAATCTACTAATATGTATGGATTTTCTTGTATTTTTCCTATTGTGTTTTCACCTAATTTTTTATATATACTTTGCGCTGCACTTACTGGTATCTTAAATTTATCTAAAAATCCAACTATTTGCCATAGTTCAAAATTCTCATTAAAACTTTGTGCTATTTCAATAGCTTTATCCCTACTTATCCCTTTTATTCTTGCAAGTTTTTCTGGCTCAAACTTGAAAATAGAAATTGTTTCTTCTCCAAATTCTTTTATAATTTTTTGCGCAGTTACAGGCCCTATTCCTTTTACACTTCCATTTGCTAAATATCTTTCTAGCGCATCTAATGTTTCTGGTATTATTTTTTCAAATGTATCTATTTTAAATTGTCTTCCATATTCTTGATGTGTTACAAATTTTCCTTCTAGTTTTAGATTATCTCCAACATTAATAAAAGGCAAATACCCTACAACTGTAAATACTTCACTTTCAGTTTCTAGGTTTGCTATTGTATAACTATTTATTTCGTTTTTGTATATAACATCTACAATTTCACCTTTTAGTTCCACTAAAATAATCTCCTAATAACAATTTCAATATTGTTATTATATAGTTTAGTATAAAAAAATGCAACCTATCGTAATAATATTGTAATATAAACTTAATATTTCATTAATTGACTTAACAATCCAAACTTCACTATAATTAAAGTATATATATGTAATTTTTACACAAAATGCTGCGAAAAAGGAAATATTTATGAAAAAATTTTTAATTATAAATCTATTTCTCTCATTAATATTCGTTAGTTTCATTAATGCAATATATGCTGTAACAGTGACAGATAACTCGCTTAGTGCTAATATTAATGAAATAAACTCTATTTTAGAAAATAAAATAGATACAACTAATCCAAATTATTTAACAGAGATTGTAGATGAAAATGGTAATGTTCCAGCTTATACATATTATCCTAATCATACAGCTTCTAGATCTATTAAAGAATTAAAAGCTTATGATGGAAAAATATTTATGGGACTTGGAGATTGGAATGATAATACTGGTCCAGTTAAAGTATTATATTATGATACAACAGATGGCAAAGTAAAAACAAGTGGTACTATAAATGATGAAGCAATTCAAATTTTTAATATTATAGATGATAAAATATATACAACGGGCTGTGACCCTAGAGATGCATGGGGATATGGTAGTTATTATATATATAACAAAGGAACTAATACTTGGGATAAACATATGAAAAATGATGGATGGATTCATGTGTTTAATATAGTAGAATTTAAAGACAAATTGTATATGTGTGGCTCTACTGTAGATACTATGGAGAGAACTTGTATACAAGGCTCTTCAAATAATGGTGAAACTTTTCAAAATATTCCTGTTTATAAAAATGATTCTCTTTTACCTTATGATAGTAATTTAAGATGCTATAATTTGGCAGTATATAATGATAAATTATATGGTTACATAGGCTATACTCCTTATAATGGAATATATGAATATGATGAAGTAAATAACCGTTTTGACTATATTTCAAACATACCTTCTAGCTCTTGGTATAATAGTATATATTTTGAATACACTACATTTAATGACCAATTTATATACATATCTGGCACCAAATTATATACTTCAACTGATTTAAAGACATTTACTAAAATAGATTCTAATACAGAAGGTAGCATACGCGATGCTGTTGTTTATGATGATATACTATATGCTTTATCATATGAAAAAATTTCTGCCCAAAATTACACTGCAAGAATTTATAGCACCAAAGATTTATCTAATTTTAGTTTGGTATATGAATTTTTAACAGAAACACAGCCTTTTTCTATCGAATATTATGCCAATAATTTTTATATTGGAACAAGATCTGTTACTAGTACTGACAATGTTAGTAAGAATGGTTCTCTTTATAGAATTAATTTAACTAATGCAAAAAAATCTATAAATATAAATACTAACAACAAAGCAATAGAAATATTTGATAATGGTAAATCATATTCTGTTGAATATGATTTATCTTCTAAAAATCCAACATTTAAAACAACTTTAACTTTTGATAATACTATGGATGAAGAGCAATGGAAACAAGAATATTCTAATATAAGAAACTTAAATCTAGTATTCGCTGCTATAGCTAATAGTAATAATATTGATTTTGATAAATCCACCGCATATTTTAATAATATACTTTTTGAAAATAATCCAAATTATTTTACAAAATCTACAAATGCTGTTGATTATGCTAAAGAAATATTTGAAGAAGAACTAAATATACAAGATGATTTATTTACTCTTACTACTGTAAAAATTAGTGAAACTGAGAATGAATATAAAACACAAGTAACATTAACAATAAAAAGTAATGCTAATTTTAATACTATAAACCCAAATACTAGTAATCCTGATGACAGTAATAAAGATTCAAATAATAATGTTAACAATAGTACTGGTACAAACACAAATACAAATACTAACATAAATAATAATACAAATACAAATACTAATACTAACATAAATACAAATAATAATAACACAAATACTAATCAAAATAATAATTCAAGCACCCATACAGTATCAGCTCCTTCGATAAAAGAAGTTTTGATAATACCTCCTTCAAAAACAAATTACAACGTCGGAGAAAAATTAGATTTAACAGGATTAAAAATTACAGTAATATATCCTAACAATACAATAAAAGAAATAACCAAAGATTATACAATAAAAGGTTACAGCAAAAATAAATCCGGATTGCAAACTGTTACTATAAGTTACAAAGGATTTTCAAGAAGTTATAATGTTAGAGTTAGAAATACTTCTACTGGCGATTTTAGTTCATCTAATACAACACCTAACACTAATATTAACAACAATATAAATTCAGAAATTAATAATTTTATTGATAATAGCAATAATTTATCTCAAAATGAGAATAACTTGCAAGTTAAGGATTTATTAGTAATATTAGTTATTTTATCTATAATATTAGTAGGATTCTTAATTATAAGAACTAAGAAATATAAAAAAGAATAGATATATCTATTCTTTTTTAGTTTAAAATATACTAATTATATCTAATTTTTCTTTTTGTTGTATGTGTTCTAATATAAATATGGATGTATTTAATTCGTTTATACAATGCTTATATTCTTCCATATCTATATCTGCTGATAATCTTACTAACTCTGTCTCCACTTTTTCTAATTCATCATGCTCTATATAATATGCCAGCACTTTATATCTTTCAGACCATTTCTGTTTTACTATTTTCATTTGTTTTTGAGCTTCTACTTTATTTTCTTCTAATATGTGTATTCTTAATTTATTTAATTCGTTTGATAATTCTGTAACAGATTCTTTTAAATAATTATTTGATATTATATCTAATCCTATAACTAATATTATTACTGTTAAAGCAATTATTATCTCTTTATACATATTTTCTCTCCTAATCTATTTTTTGAATTTTTCCTTCTTTTGGCAAAAAAATTGTCCTTTTCCATCCATAGTTGCAATTAATGTATTATTTGCATTTGTATCAAACTTTTTAAGTTGTCTTTCTAACCATATTTCATCTTTGCCAATTATTTTTAAATTTTCATACATTATTTTTCCTTCTACTACTAAATCATAAGGAATTCCTTCATATTCAGGTACTATATTCATATCTTGTGGAGTTAATGCTCTTTTTTCTGGTTTTTGAATTACTGTTAACTCTCCATTTGTTTCCAAAATTGCATACTCTACGTCTCCTAGATTAAAAATATTATCCACTCTTAATCTTTCTTGTAGTTCATTTATTGTAATACTTTCTCTTCTCAAAGCACTTTCGTCTATTTTTCCACGATATATTAATATTGCAGGTTGCCCCGACATTATTTTTCTAAAATTTACGCTTTTCATGTTTAAAATAGATATAATCATGTACATTACAAGTAACCCCAATATTGGCACTATTCCATTTGAAAGTGGAATTCCAAGTTCTGCCATTGGAACTGCTGCTAAGTCTGCAATCATAATTGAAATTGCAAGCTCAAATGGTTGAAGTTGCCCTATTTCACGTTTTCCCATTAATCTCATTACAATTAAAACTACAATGTATAATATTATTGACCTTATAAATGTTGTTAGCATAAATTTTCTCCTTTTTGTTTATCTTTTTCAAAATTTTATTAATTTATTCTTTGAAATATTAATTTTGTATATTTTTTTAAATTTTGTTCAAAATATAATTGTGTAATTAAATTCACATTAGAAAGGAAGGATTCTTTTATGTCTAATAATCACGAAAATGTAAGAACACATAGTTCTACTTCAACTTTTGGTCAAATAGTAGGAAGACTTGTAACAGCTGCAATCGTACTTGCAATAACTGCATTTTTTACTCCTGGATTTACAATAAATAATATATGGACATTAGCAATTGCTGCCATAGTACTTACTATAATAGATTATTTACTGGTAAAATTTACAGGTTTAGAAGCTACACCATTTGGTAAAGGTTTTGTAGGATTTATATTAGCTGCTGTTACATTATATGTAACTCAATACTTTGTTGCAGGATATTCTATATCTTGGGTTGCTGCAATTATTGGTGCATTAATTTACGGGGTTGTCGATTATATAATACCTGGAAAGCAAGAAATGTAAGGAGAGTTTTCATAGCAAAAAGTTCTAGATTTTTCTAGAACTTTTTCTATTATTACAAAACTTGTTTTTTTAACACTTTTAGAGTATAATTAAAATTATGAGAAAGATAATTGTTGATAATAAATTTAATAATAAAAAATTACAGGCCTTTCTACAATTTAATTTTAATGGGCTTTCTTCTTCAATGTTTTTTAAAACATTAAGAAAAAAAGATATTAAAGTTAATAGTAAAAGAGTTAATGAAAATATTAATGTTCATGAAAATGATGTGATAGAAATTTATTTAAATGACGAATTTTTATTTAATACTGTTGAACTAGATATTGTTTATGAAGATGAAAACATTTTAATTATTAATAAACCTTCTGGTATTGAAGTTCTAGATGATTTAGATAATAACTTAACTAAACTTATACAAGACAAATACGGTATGAATAATACTTTTCCATATCCATGCCATAGATTAGATAGAAATACCTCTGGCTTAATTATTTATGCTAAAAATAGCCAAACTTTGGACATATTAAATGATAAAATAGAAAAACATGAGATCCAGAAATTCTATAAATGTACTGTTGTAAGTATACCAAATAAAAAAGAAGCTACATTAACAGACTATTTATTTAAGGATAGTAAAAAATCAATTGTATATATTAGTTCTACTCCTAAACAAGGATATAAAAAAATAATCACTTCATATAAAGTAATAGAAGAAAATAAAAAGGATAATTTATCAATTCTTGAAGTTCAATTACATACCGGTAGAACTCACCAAATACGTGCACATTTGGCTCATATTGGTCATCCAATACTAGGGGATGGTAAATATGGTATAAATGAAATTAACAAAAAATTTAATAAAAAATCGCAAGAATTAATGGCATATAAATTAATTTTTGATTTCAAAACAGATTCTGGAATATTGAATTACTTAAAAGGAAAGGAATTTAAAATTTAAAAGCCGGATTAAACATCCGACTTTTTATTATTTTATATGTATTTTTCAACTTCATGAATAATAGTTTCCTTTGCAATATCAAGTGTATTAAATATAGTACATCCTGCTGCTTTTTTATGACCTCCACCATTGAATGTTACACAAACATTTGAAACATCAACATAGTCATTACTTCTCAAAGAAACTTTATACCCATTTTCTACTTCTCTTAGAAAGATAGATACTTCTACGCCCTCAATATCTCTACCTATCTCAACTAGACCTTCATGGTCTCCTGGCGCTGCTCCGGTATTTAGCTCATCTTGAAATGTCATGTATGTAAATGTAATTTTATTATCACATACAAATTCCATTCTGTCCATTACTAATTTTCTAAGTTCAAAATTAGCTCTTGTTTTAGTTTGCATTACTCTCTTATATACATCAGAAACATTTACACCTTTTGCTAAAAGCCATGATGTAAATTCAAAAGTTTCAGCAGATACACCTTCATATTTAAATCCACCTGTATCTGTAATAATTCCAGTAAGTAAGCAAGTACCTATTTCTTTATCTATTTCAACACCTAATTGTTCAATTATAAATATTAAATTCTGTGCACAAGCAGGTGATGCTGGATTAACAAAGTTATAGTCTGCAAACATTTCATTTACTTGATGATGGTCTATTTGAATTTTCACTTTTGCATTTTCAAAATAGTTTGCAAATCCATTTAGTCTGTTAATTCCTGTAACATCAACAGATATTGCTAAATCATAAGATTCTTGTTTACCAACTTTCTTTATATCATCTGCTCCTGGTAAAAATTCAAACATACTTGCATATTCAGGTATTATTACATCAACTGTTTTACCTAGTTTTTTTAATGTTAAATACATAGCAAGAGCAGAACCAACTGCATCTCCATCTGGACTTTCATGTGTTAGTATTACAACATCATTTGCTTTTTGTATTTCTTCTTTTATATTATCAATCGTCATAGATTACTCCCCTTTATCTTCTGGTTTTACATCTTTCATAATGTCTTTAAGTATTGCATCAATTTTAGCTCCATATTCCATAGATTCATCTAATTCAAATATTATCTCTGGAGTAATTCTTAAATTCATTCTTCTAGCTAACAAACTTCTTGTTAATCCAGCAGATTTTTTAAGAATTGCTAAATCTTCTTTTACACTTTTAGCATTTAAAATACTTACAAAAACTTTTGCATATTTTAAATCCGGAGTAACTTTTGCTCTTGTTACACTGATTAAACCTGTCAAATTAGGATCTTTAATATCATTCATTATAATAGAGCTAACTTGTTTTTTTACTTCTTCATCTACTCTATTACCTCTGTTATTATTTCTTTGCATTTATATTCTCCTTTTGTTTAAACTATTTTTTTATTTCTTCCATAACGTATACTTCAAGAATGTCTCCTTCTTTAATTTCATTAAAGTTTTCAATTTGGATACCACATTCATATCCTGCAGCAACCTCTTTTGCATCATCTTTAAATCTCTTTAATGAAATTAATTTTCCTTCATGTACAACAACATTATCTCTAATTAATCTTATTCCTGCATTTCTAGAAACTTTACCATTTGTTACATAGCATCCAGCAATTGTTCCAACATTTGATACTTTAAATGTTTGTCTAATTTCCGCATTACCTATAACTTTTTCTTCAAATTCTGGATCTAGCATACCTTTCATAGCAGCTTCTATATCTTCAATTGCATGGTAGATTACAGAATATTGTTTAATTTCTACTTCCTCTTTTTCTGCCATATCTTTTGCTAGTGGTTCTGGTCTTACGTTAAATCCTATAATAATTGCATTTGAAACTTTTGCAAGTGTTACGTCTGTTTCTGTAATACCACCAACATTTGCATGAATTACTTTAACTTTAACTTCATTATTTGATAATTTTTCTAAGCTTTGTTTTACAGCTTCAACGCTACCTTGAACATCTGCTTTTACGATAAGATTTAATTCTTTTAATTTACCTTTTTCTATTTGACTGAATAAATCATTCAATGACACTTTTGATGTAGCATTTATTGATTTTTCTCTTTCTTGGCGTTTTCTTCTTTCCATTAAGTGTTTAGCTGTTTTTTCATCATCTACTTCATAGAAAGTTTCACCAGCTACTGGAACTTCTGTTAAACCAATTATTTCAACTGGTGTAGATGGTCCAGCTTTTTTAACTTTTTTACCTTTATCATTGTACATTGCTCTTATTCTACCAATTACAGAACCTGCAAGAACAGTATCGCCTGTATCTAATGTTCCTCTTTGTACAAGCATTGTTGCAACTGGTCCTCTTGATTTATCAAGTTTAGCTTCTATTACAACACCTTTTGCTTGTTTATTAGGGTTTGCTTTTAATTCTTTCATATCTGCTACTAATAATACCATTTCTAATAAAGTATCTATATTAGTTCTTTGTTTTGCAGATATTGGAACAAAGATTGTATCTCCACCCCATTCTTCAGCAACTAATTCATATTTAGTTAGTTCTTCTTTTACTTTTTCTACATTAGCACCTTCAACATCTATTTTGTTAACTGCTACTATTATTGGTATTCCAGCAGCTTTTGCATGGTTTATAGCTTCAACTGTTTGAGGCATTACTCCATCGTTTGCAGCAACAACCAATATTGCTATATCTGTAACTTGTGCACCTCTTGCACGCATTGCAGTAAATGCTTCGTGTCCTGGTGTATCTAAGAAGGTAATCTCTCTACCATTTACCTCAACTTTGTATGCGCCAATATGTTGTGTAATTCCACCTGCTTCTCCTTCAATTACGTGTGTGCTTCTTACAGCATCTAGAAGTGATGTTTTACCATGGTCAACGTGTCCCATAACAACTACAACTGGTGGTCTTGCCATTAATTCTTCTTCTTTATCTTCGCTTTCGTCAAATAGGATATCTTCTTCTGTTACAGTTTCTTTCTTTGTTGCTGTGATTCCAAATTCCTGAGCAATTAAGAATGCTGTATCAAAATCTATATCATTATTTAATGTAGCCATTATTCCGTAACCTAATAATTTTTTAATAACATCTCCTGTTGTTTTTTTAATTTCAGCTGCAAAATCTTTTACAGATATTGTATCTGGTATTGTTATTTCTTTCAATTCGAAGATTTTTTGTTTTGCTTCTTCATCTCTACTTGCTTTTTTCTTATTTTTTCTTCCTCTTGCTGTTGTTAAATCATAGTAATCTAACATTCCACCCTCTTGGTCATGGAACATATTTGATAAGTTTCTTTCTTGTTTTAAATTTTTTAACTTATCTTCATCAAAATCTCCGTCGCCTCTTCTATTTTTAGGTTGTTTTTTAGTTTTATTTTCTTCAAATTTATTATTAACTTTTTGTTTTGATAATGCTTTGCTATAATCTCTAATAGTTTCTTTTTCAACAACATCTGCTGCCATTATATCTTTAATGTTTTTCTCTATTCCACGATTATCAAGTGGTCTTCTTCCAAATCCACCTTCGCCATTGTTATTTCTGTTGTTATTAAATGGACGGTTATTATTTCTTTGACCATTGTTGTTATTAAAGTTATTGTTACCAAAATTATTATTTCTATTAAATGGTCTATTATTATTCTCTCCATTATTATTTCTATTACCAAAATTTCTATTGTTATTAAAGTTGTTGTTTCTATCATTGAAATTTCTGTTATTATTGAAATTATTGTTATTTCTATTACCAAAATTTCTATTGTTATTGAAGTTATTATTTCTATACTCTGTATTATTTTCTCTAACTTCATGTTTTTGTTCTGGCTTTTCTACTTTTACTGCTGTATTACTCATATTGCCTTCTTGCTTTACTTCCTCTTTCTTTTCTACTTTTACTTCTTCTTTAACTTCTGGTTTAATTTCCTCTTTTTTAGGGTCTTCTTTTTTATTATCTTTTAAACCAAATAGTTCGCTTACTGTCATTGGTTTTGTAGGTTTATTTCTATATACAATGTTATAATCTGTATTTCTTCTTTCTACAAATCCCACTGAATTTTTTTGTTTTTCTTGTTTTTTCTTTTTTTCTTCTTCTTCTCTTCTTTTTATTTCTTCATCAGAAATAATTACCTGTCTTCTAATGATTACAGGATTATCTTTTTTAACCTCTTTTACTTCTTTTGGCTCTTCTTTTTTCTTGTTAGAAGCAACTTTCCCTCCTAATAATTTTTCTTTTACTAATTTTATTTCATTATCTTCCAAAGAACTCATATGACTCTTTGCTTCTAATCCTAATTCTTGTGCTACTGCGATAATTTCTTTACTTGTTTTGTCTATCTCTTTTGCTAATTCATGTATTTTCATTTTACCCAATAACATCACCCCCATTTAATATTTTTATAATCGCTCCCGCTAAATTTTTATCTTTTATACCTATAACAGTTTTATTAACTCTTCCTATTGATTTACTTATATCATCTTTTTTCCCAAAGATATAGAAATCAATATTTGCTTGTTCGCACTTCTGTTTAAAATTGTTAATTGTTCTTTCAGAAGAATCTTCTGCAACAATAACTAATTTTAGTTTTTTCTTTGCAATTAAGTCTTCACAACTTTCTGTTCCAAAAGCTATTTTACCTGCTTTTGCAGTGAGTCCGAAGTAAACCATATACTTTATTATTTATCAACTATTACACCTCTTAAATTATTATATACTTCTTCTGAAATTTGGCTTTCTAATACTTTTTCAAGCCTTTTACTTTTAATAACTTTTTCTAAACATTCAGCAGAATCACATATATATGCTCCTCTACCATTTGCTTTGCCAGTTTTATCCAAAGAAATTTGTCCTTCTTTGTTTTTAACAATTCTAACTAATTCTTTTTTAGGCTTTTTCTCATTACAGCCCATACATGTTCTTAAAGGTATACTTTTCAAATAATTCACTCCCTTTAATTATACTTTTAAATACTTGTATTATTCATCAACTTCTGTTGTTTCTTCTACAACTTCTTCATTGTTTTGTGCTGCCATTATCATTTCTCTAAATTGGCTTTCAGATTTTATATCTATCTTCCAGTTTGTTAATTTTGCAGCAAGTTTTGCATTTTGTCCTGCTTTTCCTATTGCTAATGATAATTGATCATCTGGAACTATTACTTGTGCGAATTTTTCTTCTTCTTTGATATCTACTGCCATTACTTGTGCTGGTAATAACGCTGCTGATATAAATATTGATGGGTCTGGATTCCATTCTATAACATCAATTTTTTCTCCATGTAATTCGTTTATTATATTTTGAATTCTTATTCCTTTTTGTCCTACACAAGAACCTACTGGGTCAATGTCTGGGTTTGTTGAATATACAGCAACTTTACATCTGCTTCCTGGTACTCTTGAAACGCTCTTAATTTCAATTAAACCTTCATATATTTCTGGTATTTCAAATTCAAATAATTTTCTTACAAACTCTCCACATGCTCTTGAAACAATTACTTGTGGGGCACCTTTTGTTCCTCTTACTACGCTTGAAACATATCCTCTTATTTTATCATTTACTCTATATGTTTCAGTTGGTATTTGTTCTTTTAAAGGAATAACACCTTCTAATTTTCCTAAATCTAATACTACCATTCCACCATCTGCTTTTTGTATTATTCCTGAAACTATTTCACCTTGTCTATCATTGAATTCATTGTATAAAACATCTCTTTCAACTTCTCTTAACTTTTGGATAATAACTTGTTTAGCAGTTTGTGCTGCAATTCTACCAAAGTTTTTTGGAGCAAGTTCTATATCAACTGTTTCTCCTACTTTTGCTTTTTTATTTACTTTTTTAGCCTCTTCTAGTAAGATTTGAATATTGTTATCTTCTACTGTTTCAACTACTTCTTTACAAGAGTAAATGTGTGTAGCACCTGTTACTTTATCCATTACAACTTTTACATTTTCAGCTGCATCAAAGTTTCTTTTGTATGCAGTAACTAATGCTGTTTCTATTGCTTCTATTACGTAGTCCTTTTTAATTCCTTTCTCTTTTTCTAGTTCTTCTAATGCAATTACTAGTTCTTTGTTATCAATTAATTCCTTCATTTTTTTCCATTTTCCTCCCTTAATTAGATTTATATATTTTTAAAATTAATAACTTTACCATTCATATACTGTTTTAATAACAGATATGTCTTTTCTTTCTATTTCAATAGTTCCGTCTTCTATTTCTAATTCTAATATTTCACTATTAAACTGTTTTAGTATTCCCTGAATTACTTTTTGTTTTTCTATTGGTCTAAATAGTTTTACTTCTACTAAGCTACCTATATTTGCTTCTAAATGTTTATCTTTTCTTAATGTTCTTTCAATACCAGGTGAAGATACTTCTAGAAAATATTGTTCTTTTATATAGTCTGCTTGATCTAGTAAATCATTTATACCATCATTTACTTTTTCACAATCATTTAAGTCTATCCCTTCTGTCTTATCAATAAATATTCTTAGATAATATTCTTTACCTTCTTTTGCATATTCTACATCATAAAGTTCATAACCTAAGTCATTTATCTTTTTTTCTACTAAGCTTTCAACTCTTTCTTCTATACTTGCCAAAGCTTAAAACCTCCTATATACGTATTGAAGAGTGGGATTTGTTCCCACTCTTCTAATCTTTCTTCTATGCGATTATTATTATATACTTAAAATACCCATTTGTCAAGGTATTTAAACCATTTTTTTCCTATTTTCCCTCTATTTGAAGATTTATATAATTTATGGTATAATATATATACACATTTTTTGTGTAGGTTGGATTAAGATTAAACTTTTATAGGAGAAAACTAATGACAAAATATTTACTTGATGCATCAATAATTGCATCATCGCAAGAAGACTTTCAGCGGAGATTTATTTCTACGGATAGCATTTTGGTTCTGTCAAATTTAACATTTGCAGAATTAGAAGCACGTAAAGTAGACTCGCATTGTTGCATAGAAACAAAGAAGTTTGTTCGTTATCTGATTGATTTGTTTGTAAGAGATAAATCAACAGAAATATGCACTATCAAAAGTTCAAGCAAGCACGTAGATGATAAGCTTGTAGAATATGCCAAAGAAAATAATATGTCCATCATAACATGTGACAAAGGAATGGCACTACATTGTAGATTTTTAGAAGTTCCTTGTGAACTACTAGAAAGTCGTAAAGTTGTAATAGACATTCCATTTATTTTCCAAAAAGATAATGCGTTATATGTAAATCTTTTTGATAAGAGTATTCCAAAAGGATACACGGTCTTTGCATATTCCACTATTTCCAATAAAACATTAACCCCATTAGAAAATGGAATAATTTTCTTAAATCCTGGTGATATTTTATTGGTGGCACACCCAGAGAATGGAATTTGTGGTATTGATACTTACTATATCAATAACGATGTTGAATTAAATCTTATATCAAAAAATATTTATTCAACAGAAGAAAACATTAATGTGCAAAGTAATCCATTTCATAAAGAGTTGTATAAGAAGTGGATAAATTACATGAAAAAATTTTTATAAAAAATTAAAACTAAAACAAATCCAACCGCAAAAAGCAGCTTATTTGCTGCTTTTTTGTTTTTATTATTTATATAATATCTTTATATGAAGTTACAGGTATCGCCCCTTCTGATATCATAAAGTTTGTTCCATCACTTGTTTTAGAATAAATATTACCAGGTATGACAAATACATCTTTTCCTTGTTCTAAGGCAAAATTAACTGTAATATTTGTTCCACTATTTTTTCTAGCTTCTGTTACTAACACGCCATCACTTAATCCACTTATTATCCTATTTCTAGCTGGAAAATGTTGTTTTAGTGGTGGACTACCTAATGGATACTCTGATATTATTAAACCTCCATTTTTAACAATACTTTCTACAAGCTTTATATTTTCTTTTGGATAAATATTATCTAATCCACTTCCTATTACTGCAATTGTTTTCCCATTAGCATTTAATGCACCAATATGTGCAAAAGAATCAACACCTCTTGCTAAACCACTTACTATGCAAACATTTTCTTTTGCTAAATTAAAAGCAAAATCTTTTGTAGCCCTTTCACCATAATAGCTGCAATTTCTCGAACCAATAATTGCGATATTTTTTTCATAATTTAAAAGTTCTAAATTACCTAAGCAATACAACTCTTTGGGTGGACTATCTATATTTCTTAATCTTTCTGGATAATATTTGCTATTCATATCTATTTTTATAACTTTATATTTCATTTTTACTCCTTTTAATTTTCAACCGTAACAAAATTGTTACGGTTAAAAGTATTTTTCTAACCTTCGTAAATTTGACGAAGCTTCATATTTACGGCTTTAACAATTTTGTTAAAGCCGATTTTTATATATCAATTACTTTGTAGCATATATTTTCTATTTTATATCCTTTTTCTTTCAATTCTCCTTTCTTTCCATTTTTAGTATTTCTTACATATTGTATTTCATAATATATTTCCTCTTTATTTTCGTTAAACCAATTAATTATTTCATTTACTGCTAATGGCTTAAAGTATACTTGCCAGTATTCATTTTTTGTTACATCTTTAACAATGGCTATATATTCATCTTCATAAAAATGTTTATATGATATTTTGTATCCTAATTCTCTTGCTATTGCTCCTACTAAATTAGAATGTGGTATCTTGTTTTCAGAATATAACTTTAATTGTTCTGCTATATCAGAAGCTAAACAGTAATTATTTTTTACTTTAACATCAATCTTTGATTTTAATTCTTTAACCTCTTCTTTAACTTCATTTAGTCCTAATTCTAAATTATCTACTCTAATATTATTTTCTTTCATATAGTCTATTGCATTTTGCATTATATTTATCAATTGATTTGTACTATTATTAGAATTTATTATATTTCTATATCTCTTTTCTGCTTCAATAAAATATCTGCGTATATTTCTTCCTGTTTCGTTATTTTCAATCATACATAGTTCTTTCCCAATATCTACTGTTATATAATACTCTGTTATACTTTTATTACCAAATCCATTTTCATCCCCTTTCACAATTTTGTGAAAGCGGATGAAATCCTGATTTATCAAGAATTTATACTTATCGATTCTTTGTTTTATCCAGTCTGCAAATTGTCTTTTGTTTTTTAATGCTTTATGTAATTCCCTTGCATTAATTAACCTTTCTCTTGTTTCATTTTCATAAATTGGTATTACCCCTTCTTCTACTTTTTTTAATTCCATATTAATCATTCCTTTCATCTAAAATTTTTAGTTTTTCGTTTTTTAACGAAAAACCTATAATAAACACAAACAAAAAGAGAACGTATTTTATACGCTCCCTTTAAATCCCCATATTTAATTATTGTTGTTTTGCAGCTTTAACTACATTGTGCATTAACATTGCTATTGTCATTGGTCCTACTCCACCTGGTACTGGTGTTATATGTGATGCTTTTTCTTTTATATTTTCAAAGTCAGTGTCCCCAACCAATTTTCCATCATCCATTCTATTTATTCCAACATCTATAACGGCCGCACCATCTTTTACCATATCTTCTGTTACAAATTTAGGTTTACCTATTGCTGCTATTAATATATCTGCTTGTTTTGTCATTTCTTTTAAATTTTTAGTTCTTGAATGACATACTGTTACTGTTGCATTTTTGTTTAATAAGCATTGTACTAATGGTTTACCAACTATATTGCTTCTTCCAATAACTACTGCATGTGCACCTTCTATTGGTATGTTATATGCTTCTAACATTTTAATAACTCCAAAAGGTGTACAAGATACAAAACAATCTTGGTTTAAACTTAATTTTCCAACATTTATTGGATTAAATCCATCAACATCTTTTTTAGGTGATATTGTTCTAAATGCTACATTTGCATCTAGTCCTTGTGGTAGAGGACTTTGAACTAATATTCCATGTACTGTTTCATCATTATTTAGCTTTTCTATTAATTCTAATAATTCTTCCATCTTAGTTTCAGCTGGTAATAGATATTCTTCATATGCTATTCCAACATCTTCACAAGCTTTACTTTTATTTTTCACATATACTTTAGATGCTTTATCATCCCCAACCATTATTACTGCAAGTTTTGGATGTATATCTGCATTCTTTAATTCTATAACTTCATCTTTTAATTTTTCTCTTATGTTTTTTGCTAGTTCTTTTCCATCTATTATTTGTGCCATATATTTCTCCTACTTATATATTTTTCTTTATTGTATATTAATGAAATATTTTTTTCAATAGATTTTTAAATAAAAAAAGAAAAGTCCCACTAGATTTTATTCTAGTGGGATTGGGATTAATTGATGATTTCTACAATTTCGCCACCAAACCAACGACAGAACCTACCGTTTTCACTAATTAACGGAGACATGCAATCCTCAAACAAGTAATATATGACTTTTGTTTCAGTATCATATACCAAATTTGTTCTTTCGCATTCACGCAATTGTGAATCTACATACTCCTTAGTCTTTTTGTTTTGCCAAATCCGTCTTAAATATCCCATGCCTTTTCCTCCTTTAAGTAATTCATATTTTAGGATATTGAACAAAAGCTTTTTGCTTAAAATTCTATAATAGTATATCATATTTTATGTAAATATTCAAGTTTCTATCTTGATAAATGGTTTAAATGAAGATATAATATAAATGTTGAGGAGATTAATATGAAAGATAAATTAGAGTTTAATAAAATATTAGAAATTTTAAGTACATTTGCTAAAACTTATGTTGGTAAGAAGTTGATCAATGATTTAACTCCTTCTTTTGATGTTATCGAAGTTGCAAACCGACAAGCTCAAACAAGTTGTGCTATTGATATGATAAATAAATATGGTAAACCACCTGCCTCAGAATTTAATGATGTTTCACTTCATCTAAAAAAACTTTCTGGTGATAGCATTTTATCTACTAAGGAAATTTTAGATTTAGCACATGTATTAAAAATGTCAAGAGAAGTTTCTTCTTTTTTTGATGAAGTTTCGCAAAATGTCCATTCTGATTTTAATATTTTAAAATCAATGTTTAATAACCTATATTTTAATCTAGAATTAGAAAAAGAAATATTTTTGAAGATTATAGATGAAAATACAATTGATGATAAAGCTTCAAACACTCTATACTCTATTAGAGCATCACAAAGAAGTTTAGAACAAAATATTAAAGATAAATTAAACCATTTTGTACGTTCAGCAGCTTATTCAAAATACCTTTCCAGCCCTATTATAACTATACGTGACAACAGATATGTTATTCCCGTTAAAGACGAATACAGAGGGCAAATTTCAGGTTTTGTTCATGGTATCTCATCTAGTGGATCTACTGTATTTATAGAGCCTACTTCTGTATTTGATATGAATAATGAGATTAATACTTTAAAAATTAAAGAAGGTATTGAAATAGAAAGAATATTAGCTGCTTTAACAAGTAAGCTCTCTGCATATATTAATGAATTAGAAAACAATGTAACACTACTTGGTACAATAGACTTCATATTCGCAAAAGCTATGTATGGTATATCTATTAATGGTATTTCTCCGTTAATTAATAACGAAAAAAAATTTAATTTAATCAAAGCTAGACATCCTTTAATAGATAAAGAAAAAGTTGTACCTATTGATATATCTTTGGGTGATAATTATTCAACACTTGTAATTACAGGTCCAAATACTGGTGGTAAAACAGTTAGTTTAAAAACTGTTGGTCTATTACACTTAATGGCATATTGTGGCTTAGCTATACCAACCAATGAAAGCAGTAGTATATATGTATTTGATAATATTTTTGCAGATATTGGAGATGAACAAAGTATTGCAGAATCTTTAAGTACTTTTTCTTCTCATATGAAAAATATTATTAATATTACCAATACAGCTACTTGCCAAAGTTTAATATTAGTAGATGAATTAGGTTCTGGTACAGACCCTGTTGAAGGTAGCGCATTAGCTATTAGTATATTAGAATTTTTTAATAAATTAGGTAGTTTATGTATTTCTACTACACACTATCAAGAAATTAAAAATTATGCTTTAACACATGATGGATTTATGAATGCTAGTGCTGAATTTGATGTTGAAAATTTAAAACCAACCTACCATATTATATTAGGTGTTCCTGGTAAAAGTAATGCTTTTGCTATTTCAGAACGTTTAGGATTAAACTCTAAAATATTAAATAGAGCAACTTCGCTTATTGATTCAAATGATGTAAAGATCGAAGATGTTTTAAAAAATATTTATGATAATCAAAAACAAATTGAGGTTGAAAAAGAAAAAATAGAGATTAATTCTAAGGAAATTGAAAAGCTAAAAAAAGAACTTCAAAAAGATAATACAGAGGTTAAAAATAAAGAAAAAGAAATAATTGAAAATGCCAAAATTGAAGCAAGAGATATTTTATTAAAAGCAAAGGATGATGCTACTCGTATTATTAGAGATATGAGTTCTATGCAAAATTCATCAGAATCTATGAAAGAATTAAATAATTTAAGAAATTCTTTAAATGATTCAATTAGAGAAATAAGTCACTTCGAAAACGATAATACTCAAATTTCTAATTTAACACCTTCTGATTTAATGAAAGGTACAAAAGTAATTATAACTACTCTAAATCAAAAAGGAATCATAGTAGGTCAAGTAAAAAATAACAAAGTACAAGTTCAAGTTGGAAATACTAAATTAAATATAGAAATAAATAATTTAAGTTTAGATAATACAAAACAAGAAGAGAAAAAAGTATCTCATACTTCTGCTACTTCTAACTTAAAACAAAAAGCTATTTCTAGCGAAATAAATGTTATCGGTTTAAATGTAGATGAAGCAGTTCATATTATAGATAAATATTTAGATGATTGTTATTTATCAAGTTTAGATAAAGTTAGAATTGTACATGGTAAAGGTACAGGAAAACTAAGACAAGGCATTCACACCTACTTAAAAACACATTCACATATTAAATCTTTTAGATTAGGAACCTTTGGTGAAGGTGAAATGGGTGTAACTATTGTTGAATTTAAAAAATAAGATAATGAAAAAGAAAACTACACAGAGAAATTATTCTCTGTGTAGTTTCTTGTAATCATTGTATAACAATGATTTGACTTGGTAGCTGATCTTTTCTATCAAAGAAAAGATTTTTAGATTCTCCCAGATTAATTCGATAAACTCTGTGTCCATATTTAGATGCTTTGATTTCATAATCAATAAATGATTTAGGTTTCCAGATTATCTCCTTAATTTTGTCTTTGACTGTACAATTTTTGTCAGCACTTTTCGCTAACTCAGTAATAAATGCGGTGTCAATAAACACCTGTGCATTTTTAAGATTTTCATCTTTCAATGCCTTAATCAGTCCTACCAAGCTTTTTTCTTCTGCGAATAAAAACGTTGTCTTCATTTTTTTGCCTTCCTTTTAATTTATTCGTTTCATTCCAAATATGAGAAATCCCCATATTATATATATTATATCATATTTTACATAATTTTGCAATTTTGAACATACAGATAAAATTATGGTTTAAAACTTAAAAGTAAAACTCACAGAGAAATTATTCTCTGTGAGTTTTAAGACTTTTATTTCGCCATCTCTACCACGAAGATACGTTCAGGTTTTTCAGATATAGACTTAAATTCGTCGATTCCTTCTCCAATGGTAACTTCATCAAGAACTTGCCATTCATCTGAGAAGTTTCTTACACGAACAATTCTTCCTCCAACATTGAATGTGTATCCATTGTGTTCAATAACAACAATAGCTGTTTCTTTCAAATGCTTTATGGTCTCATTGTTTAAGAAAATCCACGCATTCTTGGTCTTTTCTCCCATCTTTGCGATAGCTTCGAGAGGGCATTTGTCCTTAGGTACAATAATTTTTTTCATTTTGTTTTCTCCTTTTGTTGTTTTATAAATTTTGTACTTCCACATATGAGACTTGCTCATATATATATATTATACTACATTTTACATAATTTTGCAAATTTACTTACAAAAGCGATGTTTCCCTATTGTTACAGTCATTGGTCTTGACCAAATCCATGCATTTGTTGCTGTATTAGGATTAAAGTAATATATTGCTCCATATGATGGGTCCCAACCATTGATTGCATCTTGCGCTGCTTTTATTGCGGTAGAATTAGGCGTTAAATTAATTTGACCATCTGATACAACATCAAATGCACCTGCTTGATATATTACTCCTGCAATAGTATTAGGAAATGAGGAATGTTCAACTCTATTTAAAACAACTGCTGCAACTGCTACTTGCCCTGAATATGGTTCTCCCCTTGCCTCTCCATATACTAACCTACTTAATAAATTTAAATTAGAACTATTTGAACTTCCACTTGAAGAAGTATTTGATGAAGAATTATATATTCCCATTGCGGCAAGTGTGTTCTTACCTGCAATTCCATCAACAGTCAAGCCATTTTTTCTTTGAAAGTATTTTACAGCAGCTAGTGTTTGACTTCCATAAATACCGTCTATACTTCCGCTATAATATCCCCATCTTTTTAATTTTGTTTGTATTTGAGTTACTTCTGCTCCTCTTGAACCATATTTAGATAACGCTATAACTGTATTCGCATTTATGAATACATTGTATAATATAAATAATATGGTAAGTGCTATTAATATACAAAATGCTATATGCTTACTTTTTTCTTTATATAACATAAAAACCACCTTTTTCAAAAATATACTTAATTTTATATTTTCCAAAAAAGGTGATTTTATTATTCATTTTTAAAATTTTAGGTTAAAATATTCCAACTATATTTCCATCTTCATCTATATCTATATTTTCTGCTGCCGGAACTTTTGGAAGTCCTGGCATTGTGAATATTTTTCCTGTTATAACTACTATAAATTCAGCTCCCGCATTTAATCTTATTTCTTGAACATGAATTTTAAATGGTTCTAAACATTCTAAATTTTTAGGATCGTCCGAGAAAGAATATTGTGTTTTTGCAATACAAATTGGTAAATTATTATAACCAAGTTTTTTTATAAAATTTATTTCTTTTTGTGCTTCTTCTGAAATTTCTATTCCTACTGCACCATATATCGTTTGAGATAATTTTTCAATCTTTGTTTCAATACTCTCTTCTAATTTGTAAATATTATTTAATTTAGTTTCATTCTCTGCTAGATTAACTACTTTTTGGGCTAAATCTTTTGCTCCTTCTCCTCCATGTTCCCAGCTTTCTACTAAACTTAAATCTACATTTTTCTCTTTTAATTTTGTTTGCAAATATTCAATTTCTTTGTTTGAATCTGTTACATATTTATTAATTGCTACAATAACATTTAATCCAAAATTATCTTTTATATTTTCTATGTGTTTAAATAGATTCTTACATCCATTATCTAATGCTTCTATATTTTCTTGTCCAATTTTTTCTTTGGCTATTCCACCATGATATTTTAAAGCTTTTAATGTTGCAACACACACAACAACATCCGGTTTAATATTGGCATTTTTGCATTTAATATCTAAGAATTTTTCTGCTCCTAAATCTGCTCCAAATCCCGCTTCTGTAACTGTATATTCTGCAAGTTTTAAGCCAAGTTTTGTGGCTATTATGCTATTACATCCATGCGCAATATTTGCAAAAGGACCACCATGTATTAAAGCTGGTGTATGTTCTAGTGTTTGTACTAAATTTGGTTTTATTGCATCTTTTAGAAGTACTGTTAAACTTCCATCTGCTTTTAAATCTTTTGCTGTAACAGGTTTATCATCTTCGCTATATCCAATTATTATATTTCCTAACCTTCTTTTCAAATCTTCAATATCTTTGGCTAAACATAGTATTGCCATTATTTCTGATGCAACTGTAATATTAAAGCCATCTACTCTTGGAAGAACATTTTTTTCTTCTGAAAGACCGGTATTTACAACTCTTAATTGTCTGTCATTTAAATCTAAACATCTCTTCCAAACTACTCTTTTTATTTTAAGTTCATTTCCAAAATATATATGATTATCTATCATTGCAGATAACAAGTTATTGGCTGTTGTTATGGCGTGAATATCTCCTGTAAAGTGCAGATTAATATCTTCCATTGGTGCTATTTGTGAATGTCCACCCCCTGTTGCTCCACCTTTCATTCCAAATACAGGCCCTAATGATGGTTCTCTTAAAGCTAATATAGATTTTTTACCTATTTTTCTTAGTCCATCTGCTAAACCTATTGATATTGTTGTTTTTCCTTCACCAAGTGGAGTTGGATTTATAGCTGTTACTAAAATAAGTTTTCCATCTTTTTTATCTTTTAAATTCTTATAAACTTCATTAGATATTTTCGCTTTATATTTTCCATATAACTCTAAATCGTCTTGGTTTATTCCTGTTTCTCTTGCAACATCTACAATGTTATTTAATTTTGTATTACTTGCTATTTCTATATCTGTCACTTTAATCATCTCCTTTTATAAGGTATTTTTTAAAATATTAAACCCGCTATTATTCCTATGGCTGCACCAACAAAAACTTGAACTGGTGTATGGCCTAATGCTTCTTGTAACTTTCCTTGTATTTCTATACCTGTTAATCCTGGTGTATTAACTATTTCATTTAAAACCTTAGCTTGCTTTCCTGCTGCCCTTCTTACCCCACAAGCATCATACATTACAACAAAGGCAAACATTAAAGCTAATCCAAATATAGCAGAATCTACGCCTTGATATTTTCCAATTAATGTTGCAATAGATGTTACAACTGCCGAATGTGAACTTGGCATTCCACCTGCTCCTAATATTCTTTTAAAATTAAATTTCTTAGTTGTGTATAAATCATGTATAACTTTATATGTTTGAATACATCCCCATAATATAATTGGTACATATACATATTTGTTTGTTATAAACATCAAAAAAGTATTCTTCATATTATATATCCCCTACAATTCTATTCTGCGTTAAAATTTTCTTCTATAACTTCGCCATTATTATCTTTTATTAATATTGTAATTTTCTTCTCTGCATCTTCTAAAATTTTAGAACAAGATTTAGATATTTCCATTCCTTCTTCAAATTTCTTAACAGATTCATCTAAACTTAATTCTCCACTTTCTAAATCTTTTGCAATTTGTTCTAAATCTTTCATCATATCTTCAAATTTTTTATTCTTTTCCATATCTATGTTTTCTCCTACTCTTTTATAGTTATATCTTCTACAATTGCTTTTGCTTCACCATCGATAAATTTTAAATTTATTTTATCTTTATTGGATAAACATTTAACACTTCTTATTGCTTTATTCTCCTTTTGTGCTATTGTATAACCTCTTAATAATGTTTTTAATGGACTTAATGTATCTAATTTAGCAATTAAATTTTCAAATTCAAAATCAGCCTTTTTATACTTTTCTAATGTTTTATCATAAATTGTTTTGATATTCTTATCTAGTTTTAAATATTCATCTTGGATTCTAAGTAATGGTTCTTTAAATACTTTTGAATTCATTACTTTTTCATAGCTAAGTTTCATTAATTCAACTCTTTTAGTTAAAGCTATATTAAATCTATTATTGTATTTATATAGTTTTTCTTTTAACTCTACAATGTTTGGTACTGCAAGTTCAGCTGCTGCTGATGGTGTTGGAGCTCTTAAATCTGCTACAAAATCTGCTATTGTAAAATCTGTTTCATGCCCTACTGCTGATATTACTGGAAGCTCAGATTCAAATATGGCTCTTGCAACTATTTCTTCATTAAATGGCCATAAATCTTCAATTGAACCACCACCTCTTGCAAGAATTATTACATCTGCTAGTTTTTTATCATTCATTAATTTTATAGCATCTGCAATTTTAATTGCTGCTCCTTCTCCTTGAACAGGTACAGGAAGTAATCTTAAATATACATTTGGATTTCTTCTTGTACTTACATTTATTATATCTCTTATTACAGAACCTGTTTGTGATGTTAAAACGCCTATTGTTTTAGGCATAAATGGAATTTCTTTTTTATATTGTTTATCAAATAATCCTTCATCTTCAAGTTTTGCTTTTAATCTTTCATATTGTGCATATAAATCGCCTATTCCATCTTCTTGCATAGCTTTACAATATATTTGATATATTCCATCTCTTTCAAAAACAGAAACAGTTCCTAAAATAAGTACTTTCGTACCATCTTTTGGAGCAAAATTTAAGTTGGCAGTATAAGTTTTAAACATTATACATTTTATTAATGAATTTTCATCCTTTAAGGTAAAATACATATGACCTGTATAATGGTGTTTAAAGTTTGATATTTCTCCCTTTATATACACATTGTTTAAAAACTCATCATTACCAACTTTTTCTTTGATATAATTATTCAATTCTGAAACTGATATTGGTTCTGGCCTTAACATAGATTTTCACTTTCTTTTACTACGCTTGCTAAAATCCCATTTACAAAGTTAGGCGAATTATCGTCACCATATTTTTTAGCTATTTCAATTGCTTCATTTATTGCTACTTTGTATGGTGTTTCTGTGTAAAGCATCTCGTAAATAGCAAGCTTTAATAATACTAAATTTATTTTAGAAATTCTTTCTATCTTCCAGTCTTTTTTTAAGTTTTCTGATATTTTATTTTGTATATCATATATATTATTTTCTATTCCTTTTACAACACTTGATATATAGTCTTTTATTTCTTGCTCTATAATTTCTTCGTTTTCAAAATACATTTCTAATTGTTCTTCTAAATTTTCTTTTTGAATTTCTAAACTATATAATAATTTAAATGCTTCTTCTCTTGCTGCTGATCTTTTCATTTTTATTCCCCTTTAAATTAAATTCTATCTAAGAATGCTTTTATTTTTTCTTTAACTTCATATTTGTTTCTTTGAACATAGTTACCAACAAATATTCCTACTGCTATTAATATAATCCCAATAATTACTTCATATAAACGTGTAAACAATATAATTATAGCAATTATTGCCCCTATAATAGCACCTGCATATTCTTTTACAAATTCTTTAAAACTATTCATAAGTTACCTCCTAATTGTTTACTTTCACTACTTCTATATCTTTAATTTTAATGTTTATTTGTTTAACATCTATTTCTGTTGTTGTTTTTATAACTTCTTTTACTCTTGTTTGTAAATTGGTAGATAAATCTTTTATTATAGTATCTGCACTTACAACCAAATTCAAGTCAATAGTTACGTTATTTATTTGCTTGTCCAATTTAACTTTGCAACTTGTAGATTTAACATTTTCAAAACCTGCTATAACACCTTTTACTAAATTTTCTATTGTTTCAATAGAAATTAATAATTTTCCAGATTCATTTTCAAGTAAAATTCCTTCTGTTTTTTCATTTTTTTCTTTATTAAATGATGGGAAAAAAATACATTTAAGTGATAATAACATTAATATAATTGCTACT
>JAZSPC010000033.1:0-3206 GCA_045537285.1 Clostridia bacterium | reverse complement strand
ATTTTTTCTTTTTTAGATTCTTCTTTTTCTACCATAACTTGTGTGTTTTTAGCAGTTTCAGATAAATCTATAAATAATTCTAAATGCCCAGTCATAACTTTTGCAGCTAAACTTAATGCTTCATATGGTTTTAAACTTCCATCTGTCCATACTTCTATAATTAATTTATCAAAATCTACTTGTTGTCCAACTCTAGTATTTTCTACACTGTAATTTACTTTTCTTACTGGTGTATAGATAGAATCAATTGGTAATACAGAAATATCTTGATTTGGTTTTTTATTTTTATCAGCTGTATTATATCCTCTTCCCATGTCAACAGTCATTTCCATTTGAAGATTTCCACCTTCAGAAACTGTTGCAATATGTAAATCTGGATTTAATATTTCTATTCCTTCATCTGTAATTATATCTCCAGCAGTAACTTCTCCTTCACCTTTAAAACTAATTCTCATAGTTCTTTCTTCATTACTATGCATTTTTAGTCTTACACTTTTTAAATTAACTATTATTTCAGGAACATCTTCAACAACATTTGGTATTGTTGAGAATTCATGTACAACACCTTCAATTTTTACTCCTGTTATTGCACATCCTGGAAGTGATGAAAGTAAAATTCTTCTTAAAGAGTTACCTAATGTTACTCCATAACCTCTTTCTAATGGTTCGCAAACAAATTTTGCATAATTATTTTCTTCATTTATTTCTAGACATTCAATATTTGGCTTTTCAAATTCTATCATTTTTACCTCCTAATTTTTTTAAAAATTCGAGAATTAACTCTAACCATTTAAATACTAATTTCTATTTAGAGTAAAGCTCTACTATTAAATGTTCTTCAACTGCTAGATCAATATCTTCTCTAGCTGCTAATCTTACTACTTTTCCAGATAATTTTTCAGCATCTTTTTCAAGCCAAGCTGGAACTGGTCTTGCTGCATTTGCTTCTAAGTTCATTTTGATTATTGCAGTATCTTTTTTATTTTCTCTAACAGAGATTACATCTCCTGGTTTTACTAAGTAAGAGCACACATCAACTTTTTTACCATTTACATCAAAGTGTCCGTGGTTAACAAGTTGTCTAGCTTGTGGTCTTGAACTTCCAAATCCTAATTGATATACTACGTTATCTAATCTGCTTTCTAATATTTGTAATAGGTTTTCACCTGTGATTCCTTTTTTGTTAGAAGCCATTTCAAAGTATTTTCTAAATTGTCTTTCTCCAACTCCATAGAATGATTTCGTTTTTTGTTTTTCTCTTAATTGTGTTCCATATTCTGAAAGTTTAGCACTTTTTTGACCATGTTGTCCAGGTGCATAATTTCTTCTTGAAACACTACATTTATCTGAATAACATCTTGATCCTTTTAGGAACAATTTTTGTCCTTCTCTACGGCATCTACGACATTGTTCGTCTTTATATCTTGCCATTTTCAAATTCTCCTTTCATAAGAATAATTTTATATATTCTGTTTATTTTCTTTTTAATACTTCTATACTCTTCTTCTTTTTGGTGGTCTACAACCATTGTGTGGTATAGGAGTTACGTCTTTAATTGCGCTTATTTCTAATCCAGCTGTTTGAAGTGATCTGATTGCAGCTTCTCTTCCAGAACCTGGTCCTTTAACAAATACTTCAACAGTTTTTAATCCGTGTTCCATTGCAGCTTTTGCAGCTGTTTCAGCAGCTTCACCAGCAGCAAATGGTGTACTTTTTCTAGAACCTTTGAATCCTAATTCTCCGGCACTAGCCCAAGATATTACATTACCATTAACATCTGTAATTGAAACTATTGTATTATTGAAACTAGAATGAATATGAGCAGCACCTTTATCGATGTTTTTTCTATTTCTTCTAGCTGTTGTTTTTCTTGCTACAGTTTTAGCCATTTGGTTTTACCCTCCTTAAATTTCTATTTTTTATTTATCTGATTTGCTTTTGCTAACAAGTTTTCTAGGACCTTTTCTTGTACGAGCATTAGTTTTTGTTCTTTGTCCTCTTACAGGTAGTCCTCTTCTATGTCTTAAACCTCTAAAACATCCGATTTCTGTTAATCTTTTTATGTTTAGAGCAACTTCTCTTCTTAGGTCACCTTCTAATTTATATTCGTCTTCCTCTAAAACTTTTCTTATAGCGTTAACTTGATCGTCTGTTAAGTCTTTAACTCTAGTATCTGGATTAATACCAGCTTTTGCTAGAATTTTATTAGAACTTGCAACACCTATTCCATAGATGTATGTTAATCCTATTTCTACTCTTTTCTCTCTAGGTAAATCTACACCTGCTATACGAGCCATAAATTTAGCACCTCCAAATTTAATATTGTTTGTTTTGTTGTTTGGTTGTTTATATTAATTTAAAACTGAAATGTATTTATTTAATGGATTGTCTTAAATAAATAATTTTAAATTCCCATAAACATATATAAAAACACAAATATGATATGTAAGCTTATAAAAGCTTAACAGCCGCTACCTAATTTGTGTTATTAACTAAATTAACCTTGTCTTTGTTTGTGTTTAGGGTTATCACATATAACTCTAATTACACCTTTTCTTTTGATTACTTTACATTTGTCGCATATTTTTTTAACTGATGGTCTTACTTTCATTTCATTCACCTCTTCTTAAAAATGTATCTATATTTTAAAAATTAAAAACTTATTTAGCTCTCCAAGTAATTCTTCCTCTTGATAAATCATATGGAGAAAGTTCTACTCTTACTTTATCACCTGGTAATATTTTTATATAATTCATTCTAAGTTTTCCTGAAATATGGGCTAATAATTCATGTCCATTTTCTAATTTAACTTTAAAATTTGTATTTGGTAATGTCTCTATAACAGTACCTTCAACTTCTATAACATCCTCTTTTGCCAATGTTATCCCTCCTATTTTTTGTACCAAAACGCAAAATGCGCGCAATAATACAATTAACTCATATATTATACATTAAAATTATATTAATGTCAATACTTCTGGCTCTTTTTCTGTAATTAAAATTGTGTTTTCATAATGTGCTGCATTGCTACCATCTTCAGTTATAATTGTCCACCCATCATCTAGTTCTAAAATATTATCTTTTCCAGTCATAACCATTGGTTCAATTGCTAGAGTCATGCCAGGTTCAAGCCTCGGGCCTTTTCCTGCTTTGCCGTAATTTGGTACCCCTGGAAAGTCGGAGGCCAAGCGGTCTTAGGAAGACAA
>JAZSPC010000038.1:0-14673 GCA_045537285.1 Clostridia bacterium | reverse complement strand
ATATTTCTTGTATTTTTGTACATAATTTCTATCTCTTAAAAATAAATATTTTTTTCTTCTAAAACTATTATCTTTATTATATTTTAATGGATTTACTATTTTTTTATTTTTAATTAATTTAAAAATCTCTTCTTTTAATTTTTTATTTTCTATATATTTATTTATTACTTTTTTAGGCACAAAACTTAATACTAATTTTTCTTTAATTATTTTAAATTCTTTTTCTTTATTAAAAATTAAATCATCAATTAAATATTCTACTAAATTATATCCACATGCTGCAACATAGTATCCACTCCTAGACTGTCTTGGATTTATTTCTAACACTTTATATTTTCCATCGCGATAATCATATTTCATATCAAATTCACAAAATCCTTGATAACCTATTTTTTCTAAAAACTCTTTTAATTTATGTACTAATTCTTCTTTATATCCATGTTCATCAAATCCATTTACTAAAACAGTACAATTTCCTATTCCTGTTGGTGTATGCTCTTGAAGTCCAATTTGAGCAAAAGTTGCTATTTGTGCTTTTTTATTTTTCCCAACATAAAAAATAGAATCAAATAATGCAGAATCATCCCCTGGAATAAATTCTTGAATAATTAAATTATTTTTGTACCCTGCTTTTTCTATTTTTAATATTATTTTTTCTAATTCATCTTCATTTTTAGCTTTATATACCTTATCTAATGTTTCTTCTAAATAATGATATTCTACTCCATCACTTGGTTTTATTATTAATGGATATTCTTTAAAATATTTTTTTATTTTAGCAATATCATCATTCTGATTGCATTTATAAATATAAGTTTCTGGCATATCTAATCCCATATTCTTATAATTTTCATAAAAATTTTCTTTTATTAATAAATTATTAACTATATCAATATTAGGATAATTAAATACATAATATTTTTCTAGTAAACTTTTATTTTCTATAATTAATCTAACATAGTGGTCATTTGTACCAATTAGTAATATTTTTTCTTTTAAATTTTGTTGTTTTGCATAATTTATTAACGTCTCTACAAAGGTTTCGCTATTCCATAAATCTTCCTCTATATTAATATTTGTGATATTGCTAGTAGATGTAAATGCCATTGATGCTTTTCCAATTAAATCAACTTTTTTTCCTGTTAATTCGTGATAACATCTAGACATATAATACGCATTTATATCTGTTCCTAAAATTAATATTTTTACTTTATCCATATCATTTTCCACCTTACTTTCCTTCTTCAATAGCTATAACTTCTCCCTCTTTAACATATACTCTTGGAATTTGTTTACCAATATTACACATTGTCTCATATATACTTGTTTTATTATATTTTGCTACCTCATTTATTGGTGCTTCATCTCCAATTATTGCAACTTTATCATACATTTTTACAGTATTATCAACTTTTACAGAAATCATTCCCATGCATACATCACCAATAATTGGGTACCTTTTATTATTTATAGAAACACATCTACCACTACTTCTTCTAAAAATACCATCATCATATCCTACTGGAATTGTAGCAATTATTTGATCTTCTTTCGCTCTATAACTTGCTCCATATCCAACAAATTCACCTTTTTTAATATTTTTTATTTGTATTATTTCTGAATACATTTTAAATGCGGGTTTAAGCTCTATTGGTAAATCTGTTATTGTTTCACTTATATTATTTTTTGTCTTATTTATTTTTCTTTTTATTTCTCTTAATTTGTTTTTTATTCCTTTATTACTATATTTAGGTGTTAAATCATATCCATACATTGCAATTCCAAGTCTAATTCCATTACTAAATTCAATTTTTGGATGATTTATAAATGCTGCGCTTTTAGATAAATGCACTATTGGAATTTCTTTTAAATTAATTCCACTTGTTATTTTTTTGAAATTTTCTAATTGATTATCCCACTCTTTGTCATTAATTCCAGATGTCGCAAAATGAGTAAAAATCCCTTCTATTTCAATATTCTCTTTATTTTTTAATTCTGTATATATTTCATTTAATTCCTTATCATCGCTAAATCCTAATCTGTTCATTCCAGAATCAATTTTTAAATGAATTTTTAATTTTCTATCTATTTTTTTATTAATTAACTCTTTCGCATAATTATAATCATGAACTGTCATTGTTATATTATTTTTTATACATATATCAACAAATTCTGTTCTTATTGGTTCAAGAGAAATTATTGGTATTTTTTTATTAATTTGTCTTGCCTCCAATGCTTCTTCTAATGAAGAAACTGCTAAATAATTTACACCGCTTTCTATTAATTCATTAATAACGTTTGTTGTCCCATGTCCATAACAATTCCCTTTAACAACACCAAAATAATAATCGTAATTATTATAATAATTTACTATATTTTTAACATTATCTTTTAAATTATCTAAATTCACTTCTACATAAGTTTTTCTATACATAAAAATCTTCCTCTCCTTAGGGATATTTACATTTCACATTATATCACTGTGAATTATAAAAGTAAATAAAAATTATAACTAATTAGTAATTTTAACAAAAAAAGATACAAAGAATTATATCTTTGTATCTTTTGGCGGAGTAGGAGAGACTCGAACTCTCGCGCCCCTTACGAGACCTACTTCCTTAGCAGGGAAGCCCCTTCACCAGCTTGGGTACTACTCCATTTTTGTGAATTAATATTATAAAAGTGAATAATACTTATATATTATTCACTTCATATTATTACTGGCGGAGAGGGTGGGATTCGAACCCACGGTAGGCTACAAACCTACGCCAATTTTCAAGACTGGTGCCATAAACCAACTCGACCACCTCTCCATATCAGTGACAACATATATAATACCACAGTTTTACATGTGTTGTCAATAGGAATTTTTACAAAAATTACTTTATAAGGTCTAGAATTCTTGCTAAATCGTCGTTTGTACTATATTGAATAATAATTTTTCCACTTCTTTTTCCTGCATCTACTTTTACTTTTGTACCAAAATAGCTTTGAAATCTATCTTCTACATCATTGCAAATTGCAACATATCTTTGATCTATCTTTTGAGGTTTATTTCTTTGAGTTTTTCTTTCTATATCTCTTACCGTTCTTCCTGTTTCAATTAACTTCATGGCCTCTTTTAATTGTTTGTCACCATCTTCATAAGCTAAAAGTGCTCTACAATGGCCTTCTGTTAATTTTCCTTGTTTTGCTAATTCTAATACTCTTGGGTCTAAATTTAATATTCTTAATGTATTTGCAACAGTACTTCTCCCTTTTCCAACTATTTCTGCTAATTGTACTTGGGTTAAATTATAATCTTCCATTAAAACTTTCATTCCTAATGCTTTTTCAACAGCATTTAAGTCTTCTCTTTGAATATTTTCAATTAACGCTATTTCTTTATTTTTCTTTTCATCATCTTCTCTTACAATTGCTTGAATTGTTGACATTCCAGCTTTTTTAGAAGCTCTCCATCTTCTTTCTCCTGCAACTATTTGATAATATCCATCCTTTTTAGTTACTATAATTGGTTGAATTAAACCATATCTTTTTATAGATTCAGCAAGTTCCTCTAACGCCTCTTCATCAAATTGTTTTCTAGGTTGATTTCTATTAGGCTCAACTTCTGTTAATTTTAAAGTTTGAACTACTTCTCCCTCTAATATTTTTTCTTCTTTCTTTAATTCTATTACTTCTTCTTCATTTTCCAATGTCTCTGCAAATAACGCATTTAAACCTTTTCCTAAACCTGTTTTCTTAGCCATTTTTATCTCTCCCTTTTTCTTTTTGTTTTTACGTACTATTTCATATGTTTTGCTTTCTGCTCTTCATTATTTTTTATAAGTTCTTTTCCAAACTTATCATAACACTTAGCACCTTTTGATCGTGGATCATATACAGTAATAGGCACTCCATAGCTTGGTGCTTCACTAAGTTTTACATTCCTTGGAATAACAGTTTTATACACCTTGTCTCCAAAATACCCTTTAACCTCATCTACTACTTGTTTTGATAAATTTGTCCTTGTGTCAAACATTGTGAGTAGAGCACCTTCTATCTCTATATTTTTATTTAGATGCTTTTTAACTAATTTTATAGTGTTTAGTAATTGCCCTAAACCTTCTAACGCATAGTATTCGCATTGTACAGGAATTAATACACTATTAGACGCTGTAAACGCATTTAATGTTATTAGTCCTAATGATGGCGGACAATCTATTATAATATAGTCATATTTATCTTTTATATCTTCAATTTTTTCCTTTAATCTGGTCTCTCTTGACATCATAGATACAAGTTCAACCTCTGCTCCTGCCAAATTAATATTAGAAGGACATATATCTAGGTTTTTGATTGCTGTTTTTACAATAACTTCTTCCATTGTAACATCTTCTATAAGTACATTATATATTGATTTTTCTAATCCTTTTTCAATTCCAACACCACTTGTAGCATTACCTTGTGGGTCTGTATCTATTAATAATGTTCTCTTGTTTTTCTTTGCTAGAACTGTACTTAGGTTAATCGCTGTTGTTGTTTTTCCAACTCCACCTTTTTGATTTGCTATTGCTATAATTTTTCCCAATTTTTATTCCTCCTATTGCATAAAAAAATTGACATATTAATAATATAAAATTATTCATAATATGTCAATGATTTTTCAGATTTTATTTGTATTTTTTAAAGATTTTTTTATTTTTATTTGATAGGCTCTTTTTGCGGTGTACCAGGCTTTCTAGGATACTTGTTTGGTGTTTGTTTTACCTTTTTAATTATAACAATATTTCTTTCTAAATTTAGTTCTGGTAAAGTAATTTTTTCTACTTTTATAATTTTTCCACCTAATTCTTTTATTGCTTTTTTGGCCTCTTCTATTTCTGCATCTGCATTATTTCCTTTCATACAAATACATATTCCTCCTACTTTAACAGCTGGAAGCATTAATTCTGCTAATACGTTTAGTGCTGCCACCGCTCTTGATGTAGCAATATCATACTTTTCTCTATAATTTCTATTTTTAAATGTTTCTTCTGCCCTACCATGAAGCGTTTCAATATTAGTTAACTCTATCTTTTCAATTATATCCTCTAAAACCTTTAATCTTTTATTTAAAGAATCAAATAAAACAACTTTATTATCTTTGTTTAATATCTTTATAGGAATACCAGGAAAACCTGCACCTGTTCCTATATCAATTATTGTTTTTCCAGGTTCTATATATTTATTTATTGTGATGGAATCTATAAAATGTTTCACAGCAAATTCAAGGTCATCTGTTATTGCTGTTAAATTAATTTTATCATTCCATTCTATTACTAAATTTTTATAATTATAGAATTTATTAAGTATAGGGTCATTTAATGTAACCCCTATTATATCAGCATTTTCTCTTAATTTTTCTTTAAATATTTTTCCTTCCATTTATACGTTTTCTCCTTTCAAAATTTTACTGTCAGTATAATTTTGTTTGCCTGTACCTCGCTATTTCCCTAATGTTTCGCAATTGTTTCACAGAGAACTGATTATTTTCTTTTTTGTTGTTCAAGATATATTAGTAAGACAGATATATCTGCTGGTGAAACACCAGATATTCTTGAAGCCTGTCCAATTGATAAAGGTTTAATTTTATCTAGCTTTTGTCTTGCTTCTAAACTTAGTCCACTTAATTTTGAATATTCCATGTCTTCACTTAATTTTTTACTTTCTAGCTTTTTAAATTTTTCCACTTGACTATCTTGAAGCTTTATATATCCTTCATATTTTATTTGTATTTCTACTTCTTCTATTTCTTGTTTTGTTAAAATTGGTCTATCTTCATCTATCTCTTCTAGTCCAACATAAGATAATTCTGTTCTTTTTAATAGTTCTGCAAGCTTTATTCCATTATTTAATGGTGAAGAACCATTCTTTTCTAATAATTCATTTACTTTCTTTGTAGGTTTTATTGTTTTTGTTCTTAATCTTTCAATTTCTTTTTGGATATTGTTTTTCTTTTCTTCAAATCTCTTATATCTTTCTTCTGAAATAAGACCGACTTCATATCCTTTTGGCGTTAATCTCAAATCAGCATTATCTTGTCTTAATAAAAGCCTGTATTCAGCCCTAGAAGTCATCATTCTATATGGCTCATTGGTTCCTTTGGTTACAATATCATCTATTAAAACACCAATATATCCCTCTGACCTATCTATTATTAATGGCTCTTTTCCTTTTATTTTTTGAACTGCATTTATTCCTGCAACTAAGCCTTGTGCTGCTGCTTCTTCATATCCAGAAGTTCCATTTATTTGCCCAGCAAAGAACAATCCATCAACATGTTTAATCTCTAATGATAATTTGAGTTGTGAAGGGTCAATACAGTCATATTCAATTGCATATGCAGGTCTTGTAAATTCTGCATTTTCTAGTCCAGGAATAGTCCTATACATAGCAATTTGAACATCCTCTGGAAGTGATGAACTCATTCCTTGTATGTACATTTCTTCTGTATCTTTTCCAACTGGTTCAACAAATACTTGATGTCTTTCTTTGTCTGCAAACCTTACAACTTTATCCTCTATTGAAGGACAATATCTCGGACCAGTTCCTTCTATATTTCCTGAATATAAAGGAGATCTATGTAAATTAGCTCTTATAACTTTATGAGTTTCCTCATTTGTATAAGTTAAATAACAAGGAAGTTGTTCTTTTTTTACTTGTTCATCTTCAAAAGAGAACATTTCTATCTCTTCATCACCTTTTTGTATTTCCATTTTTGAAAAATCTATTGTTTTTTTATTAATTCTAGCAGGTGTTCCTGTTTTAAATCTTACTAAGTTAATACCTAAATCTTTTAAGCATTTAGAAAGTTCATTTGCCGCAGATACACCGTCTGGGCCGCTTTCATAAGATGTGTCTCCTATAAATATTTTTCCTTTTAAATAGGTTCCGGTTGCTAATATGACAGATTTCACATTATATACCGCTCCTATATTTGTTGTTATACTTTCAACCTTACCATCTTTTACTCCAATGTTTGTAATTTCTGCTTGTTTAACATATAAATTTTCTTGTTTTTCTAATGTGTGTTTCATTTCTATATGATACATTTTTCTATCTGCTTGTGCCCTCAAAGAGTACACTGCTGGACCTTTTGAAGTATTTAACATTCTTATTTGAGTAAATGTTTTATCTATGTTTTTTCCCATTTCTCCACCAAGTGCATCTATTTCTCTTACTAAATGCCCTTTTGAAGAACCTCCTATATGTGGATTACAAGGCATATTCCCTATTGCTTCTAAACTTATAGAAAATATTAGTGTTTTCATTCCCATTCTTGCACAAGCAAGTGCTGCCTCAACTCCTGCATGTCCAGCTCCCACTACTGCTACATCATATTCTCCTGCAAAATAACTCATTTTTTCCTCCATTTTTTATTTTCCTAAGCAAAACTTAGAAAAGATTTCATTTATTATATCATCCGTTACATTTTCACCTGTTATTTTATTAATTTCTTCTATTGCTTGTTTAAAATATATTGCCGTAATATCTACTGGCATCATATTTTCAATTACTTCTATTGCTTTATTTATACTATCTTTCGCATTTTTTATAGCTTGTTTATGTCTTATATTTGTTATAATAGAAGTATTTTCTGTTTCAATCTCTCCTATATTAAAAACTTGTGCCATTTTATCATAAAGTTCTTCTATTCCTTCATTTTCCTTTACTGAAACCTCTAAAATATTGTTACTATATACTTTTAAGCTATCTTTTTCTAGTTTTGAAACATTCAAATCTTTTTTATTTAATAAAATTATAGAGTTTCTTTCTTTTAATGAATTTAATATTTCTAAATCTTCTTCTGTAAGGTCTTTTGAAATATCAAAAATAGCAACAATTAAATCCGCTTCTCTTAGGGCCCTCTTACTTTTGTCGATTCCTATCTTTTCTATTTCATTATCTGCCTTTCTAATTCCAGCAGTATCTATTATTTTAAAAGTAATACCTTTTATATTAACAAACTCTTCTATTGTATCTCTTGTTGTTCCTTCAATGTCTGTTACAATTGCTCTTTCTTCTTTTAATATTTTATTTAATAAAGAAGATTTGCCTGCATTTGGTTTTCCTACAATCGCAACACTTACACCATCTCTTAATAATTTTCCTCTCTCAAAAGATTCCTCTAACCTCTCTAATTCCTGAACTATTTTTTCTGCTTCCCTTGATATTTGAACAGAACTTCTTTCTTCAATATCATATTCGGGATAATCTATTGAGGCTTCTACATCTGTTAATATATCTAGTATTTTAGCCTTTATCTTCTTTAATTGATGAGATAATTCGCCTTCTAAACCTTTTACAGCTGCTTTTCTTTCTAATTCGCTTTTTGAATTTATGACATCTATAACTGCTTCTGCTTGTAGTAAATCTATTCTACTATTAAAAAATGCTCTTTTAGTGAATTCTCCTGCTTCTGCAAGCTCTGCCCCATTTCCAATACAAAGGTCTAAAATTCTTTTTAATACAATATTATTTCCATGTGAATTTATTTCACACATATTCTCTCCTGTATAACTTTTAGGTGCTATAAAGAAAGATACTAAAACCTCATCTATCACTTCATTTTTACTATCTACTATGTTTCCATATTTAATTGTATATCCTTTTGTTTCTCCTTCATTTACCGGTTTGAATATTTTATTTGTTATTTCTATGCTTTTCTCTCCACTTAATCTTACTATTCCAATTCCTGCATTTCCTGGTGCTGTTGATATTGCTGCAATTGTACTCATTTTTATCTCCTCTTTTTTTACATTTAAAAAGATCAAAAATCGATATTATAAAAAACACCTTACTATGTATGTGTAAATTATAAAAATCTGACCTTTGACCTCCGATTTTTAATATTAATTTCTTTTTAATTCAACAACTATTTTTCTGTGTGGTTCTTCTCCTATGCTTTCTGTTGTTACTTTTTTATTATTTTGTAATCTTGCATGAATTATTTTTCTTTCATAAGCTGGCATTGGCTCTAATGTTACCTTCTTACCAGTTTTTACAACAGTTTTAGAAATTTTATCTGCAAGCTCTTCTAATACTTTTTTTCTTTTATCTTTATATCCTGAAATATCTAATATTACTCTTACTTTTTCTTCTATTTCTTTATTTGCTATTGAAAATAAAAGTGTTTGAATAGCATTTAAAGTTTCCCCTCTATAACCAATTAAACTGTTTGTGTTTTCTCCTATAACCTCAACTGTTATATAATATTCATCATTTGAAATTTTAAAATTTAATTCTTCCTCTGAAAATTGTTTTAAAAATACTTTCAAAAATTCATAAATATTATTTTTTGCTTTTTCTATGGCTTCTGTTGACATTGCTTTTTTTTCTTTTTTTGCTCTAACCTCTGGTTTTTCCTTTGTTTCAGCTTTTTCTTTTTTTATTATTTCTACCTTTACAATTCTTGGATCTAAAATACTAAAAAAGCTTCTTTTTTCATCTTTTAATATATTTATTTCTACATCTTCTCTTCTTAATTTAAGTTCTTTTAATCCTTTTTCTATTGCTTCTGTTGATGTTTTCCCTTCAAAAATATGTTTTTCTTCCATACTTTAAGCTTCTTCCTCCTTATCTTTTATAAATATATTTATACATACTCTTTCTACTATCATTAAAACATTACTCATTAACCAATATAATGCTAAACCTAATGGTGCAACTAATGATATCGAAAATGCCATAATTGGCATCATATATGACATTGACTTTGTTGTATTTTGCATAATATCTTCTGTTGATTCTTTTGTTTCTTCTTTATCAATATCTTTATCTTCTTTTTTCTTTTCTTTATTATTTTGAATATTCATTGTCATTTTCATTGAAATTATTGAAGATATTACATATAACCCTGGTATTATAAAAGCTCTAAAATCCTTAGCATCTTGTGTCGGAATACTACTTAGATCTAATCCTAAAAAATCCATATTTACATACAATTCTTCATTTTCAGTACCAAATTCTTTTATTATTTCTACCTCTGGATAATTTGTTGATACTTCTAATTTTTGTTTATATTCCTCTACAATATTAGTATCTACTTTTCTCATATATGTAAGAGGACTTCTTACTAAATAAAATACTGCTAAAATTAGTATAATTTGTGCTATTGAACTTAAACAACCGCTAAAAGGGCTCATATTTTCCCTTTTATACATATCCATCATTTCTTTATTTAACTTCTCTGGATCATTTTTATATTTAAATTGTAAAGCTTGTAGTTCGCCTTGCATTTTCTTAGTTTTTTCCATTGTTTTTTGTTGTTTTATTGTTAATGGTAACAATAAAAGTTTAACTAAAATAGAAAAAATTATAATTGCAAAACCGTAATTATTTAATATTTGATATAAAAAATTTAATAAATAACCAAATATATTCGCAATAAAATCAAACATTATCTTCCCTCCATTATTTTAGTGGATCATATCCTCCTTTTGAGAAAGGATTACATTTTAAAATTCTTTTTATAGATAAAAAAGTACCTTTTATAAAACCATATTTTTCATATGCTTTAATTGCATATTCTGAACATGTTGGATAAAATTTGCATTTTACTCCATTTTTTTCAAAATAAATAGAAATATGTTTTTTATAAAATTTAATAATACTAATCATTATATTTTTCATTAATAATACCTATTTTTTGAAATATTTTTTTCATATCTTTTAATATATTGTTGTAATAACACTCTTCTACAATTGTGTTTTTCTTTAATAAAAAAACAAATGTATTTCCAGTATTTATGCAACTTTCTAATTTTCTATATGTTTCTCTAACAAGTCTTTTTATTTTATTTCTTTTAACTGCATTACAAACTTTTGAGCTGATTGCTACTCCAAAATAATTAATATTTTTATTATTTTTTATATAAAAACATTCTATTAAATTACCACTAAAATACTTTCCTCTTTTAAAAGTATTATTAAATTCATAATTTTTCTTTAATTTAATTGTTTTTTTCATATTATCCTTCTAAAAAAGGACCACAAGATTATACTTTTGGTCCTTCTTCTTATGCTGTTAATTTTTTTCTTCCTTTTGCTCTTCTTGCTTTTAATACGTTTCTACCAGCTCTTGTACTCATTCTTTTAAAGAATCCATGTTCTTTGCTTGTTTGTCTCTTTTTTGGTTGAAGTGTTCTTTTCATTTCTTTCCCTCCGTTTATATTTTTTATCAATTCCCTACTGGGTAATTTGTAATTTAACAAGTATTTATGATTATACTACAATATACTCTATATGTCAAGCTTTTTTTAATTTTTGTTTTTCTTACGGAATAAAAGGCTTTTTAGAATTTATCCACATTTTTTTATTTTTTTTCCACATTTTTATTGACATTTTTTTATTTTATTTGATATTATATAACACACGGAGAAAAATATAGTTATAAACATAGTTTTCCACAGTAGGTGGAAAGTTTGTGGATAACTTTTAATATTAAAAAAGGAGAAAAAAATGAAAAGGGATGAATTAGAGCTTTTAAATAATGCAAAAAACCTTCTAAAAGAAGAAATGGGAAATATTTCTTTTACAACATGGATTAATCCACTTGAAATAAAAGAAATGACTGATAAAAAAATAGTTTTATTAGTTACTACAAAATTTCAAAAAGATGTTATTCAAAAGAAATATTTAGATTTAATAAAAAACACATTTACATATTTAACAAATAAAGATTATGAAATCTCTACATATTGCACAGAAGAAAATGGGGATTTTGAAGCCGTTACTGTAAAAATAAATTCAAATTCTGCAACAGGATTGAATCCAAATTATACTTTTGATTCATATGTTGTTGGAAGTAATAATAGATTTGCACAAGCAGCAGCTCTTGCTGTTGCAGAAGCCCCTGCTACATCATATAATCCATTATTTTTATATGGTGGTGTTGGACTTGGAAAAACCCACTTAATGCAAGCTATTGGAAATCAAATATTACAAGATTTTTCTGATAAAAAAGTATTATATGTAACATCTGAAAAATTCACAAATGACTTTATTAACTGTATTAAAGATAATAAAAATGAAGAATTTAGAAATAAATATAGAAATATGGATGTTTTATTAATAGATGATATTCAATTTATAGCAGGAAAAAAACAAGTACAAGAAGAATTTTTCCATACATTTAATACTCTACATGATGCAGGATGTCAAATTATAATGACTAGTGATAAACCACCAAAAGATATAGATAACTTAGAAGATAGATTAAAATCTAGATTTGAATGGGGATTGATGGCAGATATATCAAATGCAGATTACGAGACTCGTTTAGCAATTTTAAGAAAAAAAGTTCAAATTGAAAACATTATAATAGATGATAATATTTTATCAAATATTGCTATAAAAGTAGATTCAAATATTAGAGAATTAGAAGGAACATTAAATAAAATTTTAGCAAAAGCGTCATTAACACATAGTCCAATATCACTAGAACTTGCAGAACAATGTATTAATGAAGTTATTTCTAGAAAAGAAAAAATAATTTCTGCTGATTATATTCAAGAAGTTGTTGCAAAATATTTCAATATATCTCCAAAAGATATAAAAAGCTCTAAACGTTCAAATGATATAGCTTATCCAAGACAAATAGCAATGTTTTTATGTAGAGACTTGGCAAATATGCCATTTACTAAGATAGGAGAGAGTTTTGGAAAAAGAGATCATACAACTGTAATGCATGCTTGTTCAAAAATAGATGCAGAAATTAAAAATAAAGATAACACAAAACTAATTGTGGATAGTGTGAAAAACATTATCTTAAATAAAGAATAATGTATTTATAAATAAAAAATACAATTTTTCAAAAAAAGTGTTTGATAAAAAATATGTTCTAAAAAATAATCGCTTTTATTCTTACGGAACAGTTACATTAGATATACACAATAGGTTGTGAATTTCTTGTGAATATCTTGTTTAAAACTATAATATACACAAAAGAAAATTTTTGATGTGGATATATTTAAAGGTTTTACACAAAAATATTAACATCGTTTTTATTAGGGAAATAAATAAAAAAATAACTTTTACACATTATCCACTGTACCTAATACTAATAATACTAAAAATATTTATTTTATTTATAAAGGAGAATGCAAAATGAAATTTATCTGTGAAAGAGAAAAATTACTTAAAGCTATTAATTCCGTAGTAAAGGGAGTAGCTAGTAAAACAACAATGCCTATATTGGAAGGTATATTAATTCAAACAAATGATAATGAAATAAAATTAACAACCTATGATTTAGAAATAGGAATTGAATATATAATAGAAAGTACAATAGAAGAACAAGGAAGTACAGTAGTTAATGCAGTAATGTTTAGTGAAATAATAAGAAAACTACCAGATACAGAAATAAGTATTACTTTAAATGAAAATAACTTATTAGTTATTGAATGTGAAGGTTCTTTATATAAATTAGCAACAATGAATCCAGAAGAATTTCCAGAGCTTCCTAAAATAAATATTGAAAATTCTGTTGATTTAGACCAAAAAACATTAAAAAGCATGGTTAGAAAAACAATATTTGCAGTTAGTATGGAAGAAAATAGACCGGTATTTACAGGATGTTTATTTGAAATAGTAAATAACAAAATAAATGTTGTTGCTGTTGATGGTTTTAGGTTAGCATGGTCAAGTAGCTTTTTAGAAAAACAATGTAATGATTTTAAAGCAGTAATTCCAGGAAAGACACTAAATGAGGTAAACAAAATAGTAACTGATTCTTTTGAACCAATAAAAATAGGAGTTTCTAAAAATCAAGCATTATTCCAAATGGAAAATTGTAAAATTGTTACTAGATTATTAGATGGAGAATTTTTAAATTATTCTAGTGTAATACCTAAAAATTGGGAAACAAGAATAAGAGCAAATAAAAGAGATTTACAAGAATGTTTTGAAAGAATAAGTTTAATATCTGCTTCAATTGCAGAAAAAGAAAAGAAATATCCTGTAAAAACAAAAATAGAAGTAGGAAAAGTAACAATTTCTTGTACAAACCAAACAGGGGACGCAAAAGAAGAAATATATTTAGAAACACAAGGAAAAGAATTAGAAGCAGGATTTAATCCTAAGTATTTCTTAGATGCGTTAAAAGTAATAGATGACGAAGAAATATTTATAGATTTTGGTACAAGTGTATCACCATCTGTAATAAGACCAATTGAAAATGAAGATTATACATATATGATTTTACCTATAAGAATGAAAGATTAATTAAAAAGTAATCCTTAAAAAATAAAACATTATAAAAAGAGAAAAAATATGTACATAAATGAAATTAAATTAAAAAATTTTAGAAATTATAACAACCAAGAAATAAAACTTAAAAATGGAATTAATTTATTCTATGGAAATAATGCACAAGGAAAAACAAATATTATAGAAAGTATTTTCTTGTGCAGTATGGGAAAATCTTTTAGGGCAAGAAGAGATAAAGAATTAATTAAATTCGAAGAAAATAATTCTAGTATAGAAATAAAATATACTAAAAAAGATAGAGAAGGTAATATAAAATATATTATTGGTGAAGAAAAAAATATTTTTATTAATAATGTTCAAATTAAGAAAATGAGCGAAATATTAGGAAATATAAATATTGTTTTGTTTTCACCAGAAGATATAAATATAATAAAAGATGGTCCA
>JAZSPC010000029.1:0-3474 GCA_045537285.1 Clostridia bacterium | reverse complement strand
ACTTTAGCAACACTAACAACTTTTCCACCATCACTAGTTCTCATTAATGTTACACCTTGTGTTGATCTTCCAAGTACACTAATTTCAGAAACATTCATTCTAATTACTATACCTGTATCTGTAATTAACATTACATCATCACTATCTTTAACAATTTTAATTCCTACTAATTGTCCAGTTTTTTCAGTAATTTTATATGTAATTACACCTTTTCCTCCTCTACCTTGATGTCTATATTCTTCTAATTCAGTTCTCTTACCAAATCCATTTTCTGTAATAGCAAGTAGATAATCTTTTTCATCTTGAATTATTTCCATACCAACTAATTCATCTTCATCATCTAATTTAATACCTATTACACCTTTAGATACTCTACCAACTGAACGTACATCTTTTTCATTAAATTTAATTGATATACCATTTTTAGTAACTAAAACAATATCATTTTCTCCATCTGTTAATCTAACATCAATCAATTCATCATCTTCATTTAAGTTAATACCTTGAAGACCACTTTTTCTAACATTTATATATTCAGTTAAAGCCGTTTTCTTAACTAAACCTTTTTTAGTAGTCATTAATAAATATTGACCTTCAGCAAATACTTTAACTGGCATAACAGCTGTAACTTTTTCTCCTGCATCTAATTGAAGTAAATTAACAATAGCTGTTCCTTTTGCAGTTCTTCCTGCTTCTGGAACTTCATATCCTCTTAATCTATATACTTTACCATTGTTTGTAAAGAATAATATTGTATCATGTGTTGAAGAAATAAATAATTGTTTAACAAAATCTTCTTCTCTTGTTGAAATACCTGTAATACCTTTTCCACCTCTTCTTTGGCTCTTATATGTATCTACTGGCATTCTTTTTACATATCCAAAGTGAGATAAAGTAATAACTACTTGTTCTTCTTTTATTAAATCTTCAATTTCGAATTCGCCTTCTGCTGCAACTATTTTTGTTTTTCTACTATCTCCAAATTTTTCTTTTACTTCTAATAATTCTTTTTTAATAATATCAAATACTAATTTTTCACTACCTAAAACATCTTTTAAATATGCAATTAATTTCATTAATTCATCATATTCATTGTCTATTTTTTCTCTTTGCAATCCAGATAATGTTTTCAATCTCATATCTAATATTGATTGTGCTTGAATATCAGATAATCCAAATCTTTCCATTAATCTTTCTTTTGCATCATCATAAGAATTTTTGATTATTTCAATAACCTCATCTATATTATCAAGGGCTATCTTTAATCCTTCTAATATATGAGCTCTTGCTTCCGCTTTATCTAAATCAAATTTTGTTCTTCTTAAAACAACATCTTTTCTATGGTCTATATAACAGTCCATACATTGTCTAAGTGTTAGTATTTTAGGTTCTCCATCTACTAACGCAAGCATTATTATACCGAATGTTTCTTGCATTTGAGTATGTTTGTATAATAGATTTAAAACAACTTGTGCATTTGCATCTCTTTTTAATTCTACAACAACTCTTACCTTTTCAGTTCTATCTGATTCATCTCTAACATCAGAAATACCTTCTACCCTTTTTTCTTTTGCAAGATTTGATATTGTTTCAATTAATTTTGCTTTATTTACTTGGTATGGAAGTGAAGAAATTACTATTCTCTGTCTGTTTCCACTCATTTCTTCAATTTCTGCTTCTGCTCTTAAAGTAATTTTTCCTTTACCAGTAGTATATGCTTCTTTTATACCTTCTTTTCCTAATATTAATGCACCTGTTGGAAAATCTGGACCTTTTACAACTTGCATTAAATCTTCATCTGTTACTTCATCTTCATCTATTATTTTTATAATTCCATCTATAACTTCTGACAAGTTATGTGGTGGTATATTTGTAGCCATACCAACAGCTATACCAGATGAACCATTAATTAATAGTGCTGGTATTTGTGCTGGAAGTACAGTAGGCTCTTGTAATCTATCATCATAGTTAGGCATAAATTTAACTGTATTTTTTTCTATATCTGCCATCATATAATTTGAGATTTTAGCCATTCTTGCTTCTGTATACCTCATTGCAGCAGCGCCATCACCATCAATAGAACCAAAGTTCCCATGTCCATCTATTAACATATATCTCATTGAGAATTCTTGTGCCATTCTTACCATTGCATCATATACTGCTGCATCACCGTGTGGATGGTATCTACCTAAAACAGAACCAACTGTGTTAGCACATTTTCTATATGGCTTGTCTGATGTAATTCCATCCTCATGCATAGCATATAATATTCTTCTGTGAACAGGTTTTAAACCGTCTCTTACATCTGGTAGAGCACGTGAAACGATAACGCTCATTGCATAATCAATGTATGCTGTCTTCATTTCTTTCTCTATATCTCTTTCAATTATTTGTTCCCCTTCTCTGTTCAATTTTAAACCCTCTTTTCTTGTTAAAATTTTATCCGCAATTTGCTTGTAATCCTACGGATTTATTATACTAAACCTTGCTTAAATATGCAAGAAAAAAGCGTTAAAATTTTCAAAAAAATGCTTATTTTTTAAGCTATTTTAGTATATTTATTAGTTCTTTTTCTTCTTCTGATAATTCATAATTAATTCCTTTATTTTTTATTAAATTATGTATATTTTCTATTTGTTTTGCTTCTGAAATTGTATTATCTAATGCCATTATTGTATCCATTTGTTTTTTTATTTTCTTGTATTCTTTTTCCATTCCATTTAAATCTTTTAAATTATAGTAATTTTTCCAGTTTGATATATATTTGCTAACTAGTTCTAATGAATGCACATCTTGCATAAATTTTTCTTCTATATTTGTTGATATTGTATCTAAAAGTGCATTTTTTCCTTTTTTAATTAATGAACTTGTAGTCTTTGAAATTAAATCATTTTTAGTTGCAGATTCTAAAACATTATCTAATGTATCTGAAATATTATCAATTATTCCACCATTTTTTACAGCATTATGTGCTTGTGATAAATTTTCAAACTTTCCTGTAACAATTCCAATTGCACTTTTCCCAAATTCTATTCCCGATTTTAATGCTATATCTATTCCCTCTTTTAAACCATTATTAAATAACACATTTTTTATATCTATTACCTGTTCTTCTATCATGTCAGGCAGAATTGCTCTAAGTCCAATATCTATTGCTGTATTTATTGTTTTTCCAAGCGTGGTTTGTAGAAAATTATTTTGATTTTCTACTGTTACTTCTTTTTCAACTAATAATTCGATATTATTATCCTTTTCTAATTCTATTTGTTTTTTATTATTATCTAAATTTTGTATCTCTTGATTTTGTAAGGTTAATTCTAATTCCATAAAATTTTCTCCTTTTTTTATTTTTAATAAAACTTATTAATATATTTTTCTATTTTAAATTTTCTATTATATTAAAAAAGTTTCTCTTTGTTTTCTCATCTAAATATTTAATATTGAAATTATTATTTATTATTAAGTTATAGTTTT
>JAZSPC010000052.1:0-71626 GCA_045537285.1 Clostridia bacterium | reverse complement strand
ATAAAATAAATAATTATATTAGTTATGTAAGTGATTATGAAAGAAAGTATATTTTATTTAGTTTATTAATACCGTATGATTATTTTGATAATATGGATAAGTATGTAAGTAATATTAATGAATATGAAGAATATATGTTATATGTATTGGATGTTTTAGGGTATAAAAAAAGAAGTAATTAAATACCAAAAGGAAGAGGTATGTTAATTACTTGTTTTATTTCTGGAATTTCTTCTTGTAGTGCAATTAGTATTCCACCTTGAATTGTTTCATCTTGGTGTTCACATGCTGCACATCCACCTGTGAATATTATATAAACTATGTTATCTTCATAATTTGCAAAGAAGACATGTCCACCATCATATCTTAAAAAATCATTAAGTCCGAAAAGAACAGTTTTAATTTTTTTAATAGTTGGATCTTTTTCATTGTTTATATCTTCACGTTCTTGTTCTTCGTTTTTACTAATTATTGATAATATGTCTAATTCTTTGTCCATTTCAATCACCAAGTAAATTATAACGAATATTTTATTTTGTGTAAATGTTTTGATGTGTTATAATCTTATTTGTGAGGTGGAAATAATGCCGAATGTAAAAAAAGGAGATTCTGTTAAGGGGAAAGTTACTGGAATTGAAAACTATGGTATCTTTTTATTAATGGAAGACGGCTATACTGGTTTAATTCATATTTCCGAGATATCAGAGAAGTTTGTTAGAAATGTAGCAGACTATGTAGAAGTTGATGATGTAATTTACGCAAAAGTAATTGAAGTCGATGAAGAAAATAAAAGATATAAGTTAACAATAAAAAATTATGATTATCGTGAAGGGAAGAGTAATGATATAGTTGATGTTAATGGTTTTACTCCGTTAGCTGAAGCATTACCTGATTGGATTGAAGAGTATAAGAATAAAGAAAACTAAAGTTTTCTTTTTTTTATTGTATAAAAAGGCACAAAAAAAACTAGCCGAAGCTAGTTAATTTTTAAATGGTGCCCAAGGCCGGACTTGAACCGGCACGAGGGTTAAATCTCGCAGGATTTTAAGTCCTGTGCGTCTACCTGTTCCGCCACATCTGCATATGTCTTTGAACAGTGACAAGAGTTATTATACAATTTTTTTTATAACTTTGTCAATAGATTTAAAAAAATATTTCTTAAAAAGTTGAAAAAATTCTAAAATAGTATATAATTATAGTGTTTGATTCAATAAATTTATTTTATTCCAGGGAGTTTTTATATGAATTTTTATTCTAACAAATCAATCAATATTATTTCTATATTAATTACAATTTTAATTTATCTATTTTTAACTCTATATATTCCAAAAGTATATACAACGATAAAAGAATATATTTATTACAAATCACAACCTACAAATTTGCAAGATTATTAATCCTTTAAAATACTGAAAATAATTGACATATAAGCTCGAAGATTATATAATATTAGTAGTTTTTGGAGGTGTATGTATGAGTAGTAAATTTAAAAAATGTATAGTTTTAATAGTTATATTATCAATAATTTTAATAATAGCTAATATTGTATATAATTATTTAAGAACAAGATATGAAATAGAAGAAGTATTTGAAGAAAAGTATGTAGTATTAATACAAGAAGAAAATGTAGGTGTGGCAGATAAAGAGGGGAATGTAATTATTGAGCCATTGTATTTTAATATACAAATTCCAAATCCTTCAAAAGCTATATTTGTTTGTATTTATGATTATAACGAAGAAACAGAAGAATATAGAACTAAGGTGATAAATGAATATGGAACAGAATTATTTACTAAATATAATATGCTAGAAGCTATTGAATTAGTTGGTGTGGAAACGAATATGCCATATGAAAAATCTGTATTAAGGTATGAGCAAGATGGTAAATATGGTTTAATAGATTTGAAAGGAAATGTAGTAACAAAAGCTATATATGATTCTATTGAAGGATTACAAAATAAAGAGGGAGAACTTCTAATATCACAAGACGGAAGATATGGAGTAATTAATAATAAAGGTGCAGAATTATTAAAAGCAAAATATGATTATATTTCAGGAGATGAGTATTATACAGAAGACACTAAATTTGCTTTATCAGGATATATTTTAGGTATGAAAACATCAGATGGTTACAGATACGGCTATATGAATTATAAAAGAAAAGTGTTATTAGATATAGAATATAACGATATTGTAAGATTAGGAAGCATAAGTGGAGAAAATACAGATAAAGATATAATATTGTTAGCACAAAAAAATGGCCAATATGGACTTATAAAAAATAAAAAAGTCTTAATAGATTTTAGATATCAAGCAATATATTATAGTGGTATAGAAAACCTATTTATTGTAACAAGAAATACCAAAACAGGGGTATTTAATTCATTGGGAGAAAAAATTTTAGCAGTAAAATATGATGATGTAGAAGTGCATGAAACATATATTCAAACTAAATTAGGTGATGAAACTGCATATCATAATTTACTTGGAAACAGAGTTGATAAGAGTACAATAGAAGAAATAAAAGAAAAATAGGAGATTAAAATGATAGAAATTGATAATGATTTAATAGAAATTTCAAAACAAGTTGAAGAAGAAATAAAAGAAGAAATCAAAAAAGTAGATAATGACTGCATGTATAACAGTTTAAAAGTATTGAATGCCTTCCAAAGCCATCGCATATCAGATGTACATTTTGGTACAACAACAGGCTATGGTTACGGAGATGTTGGAAGAGATACAATAGAAAAAGTATTTGCAGAAATTTTAGGTGCAGAAGATAGCTTAGTTAGAAGCCAGTTTATATCAGGAACACATGCTTTAACAGTAGCTCTATTTGCTTTTCTAAGACCAGGAGATACTTTACTTAGCATTAATGGTAAACCATATGATACATTGGATGAAGTAATAGGTATAAAGGAAAACGCCAGTTCATTAAAATCATTTAATATAAAATATGAGCAAATAGATTTAGTGGAAAATGATTTTGATTATGAAAAAATAGAAAAAAGAGTAAAACAAGGAAATATAAAAGTAATTGAAATCCAAAGGTCAAAAGGATATTCTACAAGAGAAAGTTTAACAATAGATAAGTTAGAAAAAGTTATAAAATTTATTAAATCTATAAATAAAGATATAATAATAATGATAGATAACTGCTATTGTGAATTTGTAGAAAGAACAACTCCATTAGAAGTTGGAGCAGATGTGATAGTGGGTTCTTTAATTAAAAACTTAGGTGGAGGTATTGCACCAAATGGAGCATATATAGCAGGAAGAAAAGACTTAGTAGAACTTGCAGCAGAAAGATTAACATCACCGGGACAAGGAAAAGAAGTGGGACCAACATTAGGAATAAATAAAAGCATATTACAAGGAATATATATGGCACCAAGTGTAGTGGCAAGTAGTATAAAAACTGCAATATTTGCAAGTTGTATGCTTGAAAAACTAGGGTATAAAGTTTCTCCAAGATATAATGAAAAAAGAGCAGACATAGTTCAAAATATAGAATTTGGAGACGCAGATAAATTAATTAAATATTGCCAAGGTATACAAATGGGTTCAGCAATAGATGCTCATTCTATACCAGAACCATGGGATATGCCTGGTTATGGTGATAAAATTATAATGGCAAGTGGAAGCTTTACACAAGGTTCTTCAATAGAAATTAGTTGTGATGGACCTATAAGACCACCATATATTGCATATATGCAAGGTGGATTAACATATGAATATGGAAAAATAGCAGTACTTACTGCAATTAATAATATGAAATAAATAATTTTGTTTGGAGTAACTTTAAATGAGTATAATAAAGAAATATTTTGAAGATTGGTATAAATTTGAGTTATCTTTTTTGATATGTGGCTTGATTGCTTCAATAATGTCATCTATTATTTTTAATGGAACACTTATTGATACTTTATATACTTCATCATATCTAATCACAGCCATATTAATGTCAAAAGGGAAAGTAGAGTCTTATTTCGTTGGATTTTTTAGTGTGTTTTTTTATGCAATTGTATCATATAATCAGGGGTATTATGGAGAATTAATTATAACAGCCTTTTTAACATTTCCAATAATGATAATAGGTATTATTTCTTGGTTAAGACATCAAGATAAAGAAGAGGATACGGTTATTATTAGCTCATTATCTAAAAAAGAAATAACTATTGTTTTTCTTTCTCAATTAGTATTGTTTTGGGCATATTATTTTTTATTAAAATTATTTAATACAGATTTATTAGTAATAAGTTCTATTTCTGTTGTAACAAGCGTTCTTGCAAGCTATTTTGAAGCAAGACGAAGCGAATTATCATTGTTTTGTTATATAGCAAATGATTTAGTTATTATAACACTTTGGATAATACCAATAATAAGCGGTCAAATAGAATTAATTTCAGTTTTAGTTGGACCAATATTGTTATTAATTAATGATATCTATGGTAGCTATAATTGGAAGAGATTAAAGAAACAACAAAAAGAAAAAGGAATTAGTGAATAAATAAAATATATAAAGAGGTAAAAATGAAAGTAGTAATAATTGGTGGTGGGCCAGCAGGGATGATGGCAGCCATATCTTGTAAAAAACATAATCCTTCATATGATGTGGATATATTAGAAAAGAATAACACATTAGGTAGAAAGTTATTAATTACTGGCAAAGGAAGATGTAATATTACAAGCAGTTTAGAAATTTCAGAACATATAAAAAACATACCAGGTAATGGTATGTTTATGTACAGTAGCCTTAGAAACTTTACCAATGAAGATATTATATCAATGCTAGAAAAAAATGGTGTTAAAGTAAAAGAAGAAAGGGGAAATAGAATATTTCCAGTTTCAGATAAAGCACAAGATGTATTAAATGCATTTGAAAAAGAATTAAAAAGACTAAATGTTAATGTAGAATTAAATACTAATGTTAAAGAAATTAAAAGATTAGCAAATGATGGGTTTTTAATTAAGTGTGAAAACCAAAGTATAGAAGCAGATAAATTAATTATTGCAACTGGTGGAAAATCATATCCAGGAACTGGCTCAACAGGAGATGGATATAATTTTGCTTTGAGTTTAGGACATACAGTAACAAATATTAAACCATCACTTGTGCCATTAGAGATAAAAGAAAAAACAGATTGTAAGGCTTTGCAAGGTTTAAGTTTAAGAAATGTATCAATTAAAATAAAAGATACAGAAAAGAACAAATTGATATATGAAGATTTTGGTGAGATGCTATTTACTCATTTTGGAGTATCAGGACCAATAATTTTAAGTGGATCAGCACATTTAATAAGATATAAAAATGTAGATGAATTATTAAAACAAGGTAAAATTAAAATATATATTGATTTAAAACCAGCTTTAACAGAAGAACAATTGAATTTAAGAATATTAAGAGATTTTGAAGAACAAAAAAATAAAGAGTTTAAAAACTCATTATTTGAACTATTACCTAAGAAAATGATAAATTATGTAATAGAAAAATCTGGAATAAATGAAAATAAAAAAGTAAATGAAATTACAAAACAAGAAAGACTAGGTCTAGTTAAATTATTAAAAAGTTTAGAATTAACAATAGATAAAACAAGACCAATAGATGAGGGAATTATTACATCTGGTGGAATTAATGTAAAAGAAATAAATCCAAGTACAATGGAATCTAAATTAGTTAATAACTTGTATTTTGCAGGAGAGATAATTGATGTAGATGCATATACTGGTGGATTTAATCTTCAAATAGCATATTCAACAGGGTTTACAGCAGGAATGTTAAAATAGGAGAAGTATATGTTTAAAACAATTAAAGAAAATGCTACCGCTGAGGTAGTAGAAAAGAAATCAAAGTTTATAGCAAATATTTTCTATGTAGAATCAAGAGAAGAAGCGGAAGAAAAGATGAAAGAAGTTAATAAAAAATATCATGATGCAAGACATAATTGTTATGCATATAGAATCGTCACAGAAGAAGGAGTAATAGAAAAAGCAAGTGATGACGGGGAGCCTTCTGGGACAGCAGGTGCACCAATGCTTAATATACTATCTAAAAATAATCTAGGCAATGTATTAGTTGTAGTAACAAGATATTTTGGTGGTATACTTTTAGGAACAGGTGGATTAGTGAAGGCATATTCTTCTGCATGTTCATTAGGATTAGAAAATGCAGGCATAATAGAAAAAAATATTGGAGATTTATATCAAATACAAATTAATTATACAGATGTAGATAAATTCAAATATTTTGCAAAAAATAATGATATAATAATATTAAAAGAAGAATACTTGGAAAATGTTATTTTAGAAATTGGAATTAAAGAACGAAATGCTTTAAAAAATATTTCAGAAAAAGAAATAAATGTTAAAAAAATAGAATTTATAAAAAAAATATATGTATAAAAGTGCCGAAAATACGGCACTTTTTTCATAACTTGAAAAAATTTCCAAAAAACTATTGCATTATATTTTAAAACATATTATAATACAAAAATGTAAAATATTTACAATTTTTATTTTAGGAGGAGAAAAAGTGAACGACAAAATTACAATTTTAATCGCAGACGACAATCCAGAATTTGCTAAGACATTAACTGGTTATATCGAGGATGATAATGAGTTTGAGATAATAGCAATTGCAAGAGATGGAAAAGAAGCAGTTGAGATGATAACAAGCACCGAGCCAGAAGTAGTTTTATTAGACGTAATAATGCCACATTTAGATGGGATAGGTGTTTTAGAAAGAATTAATGCTGCTAAAATGAAAAAGAATCCACTTTGTATAATGTTATCAGCAGTAGGACAAGATAAAATAACTCAAAGAGCATTAGAATTGGGAGCAGAATATTACGCAATAAAACCATTCGATATAATAACACTACTACAACGAATAAAAGAAATAAGAAAATACAGACAACAACCACAATTTTTAAATAGTAATATAAATAATTATAATATAAATAACAACACAAATAGCTATATAGCAAGAGAAATTAAAGCACCTTACATAGAGATTTCGCCAGAAAAGAAAAAAAATCAAGAGAATCTGGAAGCATTAGTTACTAATGTTATCCATGAAGTTGGTGTACCAGCACATATTAAAGGATATCAATATTTAAGAGAGGCCATAATGATGGTAGTTAATAATATAGATATTATTAACCAAATAACTAAACAATTATATCCAGAGATAGCAATGAAATATAATACGACACCAAGTAGAGTTGAACGTGCAATAAGACATGCAATAGAAGTTGCTTGGGGACGTGGTCAATCAGAGACTGTTGAAAACATCTTCGGATATACAATTTCGGCAGCAAAAGGAAAACCAACAAACAGTGAATTTATCGCAATGATTAGTGATAAGCTACGCTTAGAATTAAAAACAGCATAATTTATTAATATAAAAAATACCTTTTATTTATTAACTAAAAAGTAATAGATAAAAGGTATTTTAATTATAAAATTATACTTAATATATGTAATTAAAATTGTAATCTAAGATTTGACAACTAAAAAGAATAAAAGTATAATTGGAAAATGGGAGGTAAAATCAATGTTTAAAATAAGTGTGATTATACCGATGTATAATGCGGAAGAATATTTAAGAGAATGTATTGAGCATATAATAAATCAAGATTTGGGGTTTGAGAATATTCAGTTAATTCTTATTGATGACCATTCAACAGATAAAAGTTTTGAGATAGCCATGGAATATGCTAAAAAATATCCTAACAATGTTATAGTAAAGAAAACAGACGTAAATACTGGTTCTGGTGGAAAACCAAGAAATGATGGATTAGCTTATGCAACTGGAAAATATTTAATGTTCTCAGATGCAGACGATTATTTTGCAATAGATGCTTTTAAAGTAATGTATGAAAAAATTGAAAAAGAACAAGCAGATGTAATAATAGCTAATTGGAATTATGCAGATGAAGATGGTACACCATGGGAAAAACCAGTTTTTGATAAAGAAAGATTTAAAGAATTTAAATTAAGCTTAATTGATTCAGAATCATTCTGGGTAATGAATTCATCAATGTGTAATAAAATATTTAATACAGAATTTATTAAAAGAAACAATATAAGATGTTTAGAAGGATTACCAGGAGAAGATACATATTTCACAATGCACTCTTTTTTATGTGCAAATAAAATATATTACATTCCAAATATAATATATTATTATAGACAAAGAAATGTGAGAAACAAAGCTGCATCTACATCATGGAATTGTTCTAAAAAATTCTTTGTAGGACAAAATGAAGCATATAGAAGAACTTATCAATTATTTGTAGAGAAAAAACAACTACAATTTTATAGGTTTTTATACGCAAGAAACATGACTTATTTATTATATAGATTTATAGATTCTACACAGTTATCAGATGAAGATAGACTAGAACTTATGAGTGATATTAGATGGTTTTTAGAATTGAGTAATACGCTAAAAGTTCCAGCAGTACAAAATTCTTTAATGACACTAATAAATATAATCATAAAAGAAAAATACGAAGAAGCACTAGATATATGTAAAATCATTGCTGAAATGAGAACATATATGGAAGCGGATGTGAGATATAGTATGTCAAAACCATATACACAAATGTATAAAGAAATTTTGGATCATCCATTAGAAAATGTATAAAAGATAAAAGGTATACACAATTAGTGTATACCTTTTTAATGCCGTGTTGTTTTAATTGCAAAATACCGCAAATTTTTCTCGATTAACAGTTACATTGGCTAAATACCGATATTTATCCATAACATCCTTACTATATTCGCATTTACAAACAATAAAGTGGAAACGCTTGGAAGTATCAATTTCAAAGCTCTCGTTTGGAGCCATATAATTAATACATAATTCGGGTGAATTTCCTCTTAGTTCAACAGAAAGAATTTCTGTATCCAAAGGGAAACTAACGAATTTATGGTTAAAATCGAGTTTGGGGTCAAATTTCAACAATTCGTAATCAACTTTGACATCATTCATAGTAAATCCTCCTACTTGTTTTAATTACTTCGGAGGAATGCCTCCGAAATATCGGACGGCATTAAAAATAAATTTACCATCTAACCTTAATTATATCATGATTTTATGTAAATATCAAATTTTAAAAATAAAACTTGTAAATATTGTAAAAACATTGTAAAATATAGTATATGAAATACAAAAAGGAGAATAGAATATGTATTTAATAGTTGGACTTGGAAATCCAGAAGAAGAATATGCAAGAACAAGGCATAATATGGGATTTGATACAATAAACAAAATAGCGATTAATAATAATATAGAAATAAATAAAAAGAAATTTGAAGCACTATATGGAACAGGAACAATAGAAGGTGAAAAAGTGGTTCTATTAAAACCTCAAACATATATGAATTTAAGTGGAAATGCAGTACGTGATTTTATGAATTTCTATAAAATAAAAGAGGATGAATTAATAGTAATTTATGATGATTTAGATATAGAGCCTGGGGTTATAAAAATAAGAAAAAAAGGCGGACCAGGAACTCATAATGGAATGAAATCGGTAGTACACGAAATACAAACAGAAAATTTTGCAAGAGTTAGAGTTGGAATTGGTAATCCACAATATAAAAATGATTTATTAAATCATATATTAACTCGTATACCAGATGAAGAATATAAAATACTAGAAGAAGCTACTGAAAACGCAGCAAAAGCAGTAAACGAAATAATTAAATCAGGTATAGATAGTGCTATGAATAAATACAATTAGGAGAAACTAAATGAAAGAAATAATAATAAACAGACAAGAAAATAAACGACAAATATTATTAATAGAAGACGGAAATCTTGTTGAAAAATATAATGAAGATGAGAGCATTAATAGAATTGAAGGAAATATATATGTAGGAAAAGTTGAAAATGTTATACAAGGAATGCAATCAGCATTTATAAACATAGGTCATGAAAAAAATACTTTCATACACTTAAAAGATATTCTTCCAAAAGTCGATATAAAAGATGGAATTCAGGAAGAAACTAAAAATATAAAAGATGTAGTTAAACCTGGTATGCCAATATTAATTCAAGTTAAGAAAGATTTTACAGAATCAAAAGGGGCGAAAGTATCCACACATATAAGTTTAAATAGTAGATATATTGTATTTATGCCTAATACAACAATAGTTACAATTTCTCAAAAAATAGAAGATGAGCAAGAAAAAATAAGATTAACTAATATTGCTAAAAAATATTTACCACCAAACTGTGGGGTAATTATTAGGACATCAGCAGAAAATCAACCAGAAGAAATTATAAAAAAAGATATAGAGAATGTAAATCAAAAATGGAACAATATAAATAAATCATATGAAGAAAGCATAGTTAAAGATAATTTTCCCAAACTAATATATAAATCACATAATGTTATAAAAAAACTATTAATTGATTTGTTAGATAAAGATTTAGAAAAAATAACAGTAAATTCAATAGAAGATTTTGAATATATAGAAAAAACTTTAAAAGAGTTTAATTCAAAAGTTCAACTAATAAAAGAAGACAAGGATTTTATAGAAGAAAGACCTATTATTAAAGAGCAAATAGAAAAAGCAGAAAGAAGAAAAGTATGGCTTAAATGTGGTGGATTTATAACCATAGATAAAACAGAAGCATTAACTGCGATAGATGTTAACTCAGGTAAATACATAGGAATTGACAATGTGGAATCTACTGTATATAAAGTAAATAAAGAAGCAAGCATAGAAATTGCAAAGCAATTAAAACTTCGTGACATAGGTGGAATAATTATAATTGACTATATAAATATGCAATCAGAAGAAAATAATCAAAAAATTATAGAAGTTTTAAAAGAAGAATTCAAAAAAGATAGAACCAAAACACAAATAATAGGATTTTCTAAATTAAATTTATTAGAGCTTACAAGAAAACATATTTGTGGAAATTAAAAATGTATATAACAAAAAAGATTTGGGAATATTTAAATTAAGAACAAAAAGTTTCATTGGAGGCGAGAATGAAAAATAAAAATTCTAAATCTGAAAGTTATATTGTAAGAGAAGCTGAAAACATAATAGAAAAATATTTGACCAATAGAGAGCTTGGAAATCTAAAAAAATATTATCAATTAAAAGAAAAATATGAAAAGTTAAGAATATTAACAACTATTAGTTTACTTACTCTTATAGCTAGCATGATACTTAATATATTTTTTAAATAAATTATGGAATAAAACCTCTTTTTTAGAATATAGTTTACAAAACTATTGATAAAGAAGAGGTGTTTTTTATGGAAAGAATACTATCAGATGAAGAAAAAATAAGACGAGCAATAGAAATATCACAAAGAAGAAACAATAATAATTATAAAACCAACGCAACACGAGTAAATGTAAATGAGAAAAAGGATTATAAATTATTTAAAAAAATGATAATACAAATTATAATTTGTTTGTTAATATATACAGTTTTTTATTTAATATCTACAACTAATTATGTTTTTTCGGCAGATATAATTAAAAACACAAGTGAAATATTAAATCATGATATAAATTTTGGAGAACTTTATAATAATTTTATGCTATTTATATCTTCACCAATAGATTCAAATCAAGCTATCGAAAAAAATAATATAGTTCAAAATATATTAGAAAATAGTGCGGTACAAAATACTGTAATAATAGAAAATAATTCTATTCAAACAGAAAATGTAATAAAAGAAGATAATGAAAATAAAGAAAATGAAACATCAGATAATAAAAATTTGGAAGATGTTGAAGAACAGAAAGTAGAAGAAACAGCTAAAACTCAAATGGAATTAGATGTGGAGAAATTATCCCAATTATGCCAATTCCAAAAGCCATTAAATGGAACTATTACATCAGAATTTGGAGATAGAGAAGCTATAATAGATGGAATGACAACTGATCATAAAGGCATAGATATTGCAGCAAATTTGGGGACATATATAAAAGCTGCAATGGAAGGTACTGTTAAAGTTGCAGAAGAAAATAAAGAATATGGTAAGTTTATAAAAATTGTAAATGGTGATGTAATGACAGTTTATGCACATTGCCAAAAATTAAAAGTAAAAGTAGGAGATAAAATAAAAATAGGACAAACAATAGCAACTGTTGGGTCAACAGGAACATCAACAGGCCCACACCTTCATTTAGAAATTCGATACAAAAATAGATATATTAATCCTAAATTAGTAATACAATTCTAAAAGAAGGAGCGGTGATAAAGTGAAGATAAGATTAAATTTAAATATTTTTTTGATTTTAATATTGTTTATACTAACCAATCAAATAGAAATTTATGCACTTGCTATGTTATTTGCTCTTTTACATGAGCTTGCACATTTAGTATGTGGAGTGCTTTTGGGTTTTAAACCAGATACTTTAAGAATAATGCCATTAGGATTTTCGATAGATTTTCATACCAAAGTAGAAGATTACAATAAAAAGATTTTAAAATCTAATATAATAGCTGTTAAAAAAATAATTATAGCATTAGTTGGACCATTAGTTAATTTATTAATTGCTATATTTGGAGTAATATTTAATATGGATAGCAATATAATTTATTCTAATTTTTTAATATTTATATTTAATTTAATACCAATATATCCGTTAGATGGTGGAAGAATATTAAAAAATTTGTTAAAAGTTTTTTTCGGAAATAGAAAATCAAATGAATACATAAACTTAATAACAAATCCATTAGTTATACTATTAACAATGTTAGCAAGCATATTAATAATTATATATAAAAATATAGCAATATTAGTCTTGGTTATAGCTTTATGGAGTATTACAATTAAAGAAAACAGAAAATACTACACATATAGAAAAATATGTAAAATAATTGACAAAACTTATAATTAATTATAAAATTAAATTATAGTAAATTGTAAGGAGATAAGCAAATGATAAAGAAAAAAAATGGAATAACACTAATATCACTAATTATAACAATAGGATTAATGTTAATAATATCTTCAACCGTAGTATATATATCATTAGATAGATTTCAAATTAATGAATTTAATAAAATGGTAAATGATATAGGATTGCTAGAAGATAAAGTGTCAAATTACTATTTAAGATATGGGGGATTACCAGTATTAAGAGACAGGTCTTCTAATGAACCACTTCAACTTGATGAGACAAAAATAACATTTACAAGAAATCCAATAGATAATTCTGTTTACTATATTTTGGACTTAGAAGCTTTGGATGGAATATCATTAAACTATGGAGAAGACGGATTTGAAGCATGGAAAGATTATGTGGAAAATGGTTCGGAAGATATACCATATAACCTAGAAGATGTTTATGTTATTAATGAAAATACTCATACCATTTATTATGTAGAAGGAATAAGTTTAAAAGAAAAAAGCTATTATTATATAAAACCAGGTGGAACATTAACAGATAATATTCCACCTTCCAGACCACAAATAAATATAATTTCAGGAGAAAGGAATGATGAAGGAGTATATATAACTGCGGTAGAAGTAGAAATTGTACCGGGAGAAGATAGCTGGTCTGGTGTAGGAGGGACTAGCTATACAGTTGAAAACGAATCAAGTGAAGAAGAAATTAATCATAATGAAGATAGCAGGGTATTGTTTACTATATCAGAAAATGGTCTGTATAATATAGAAGCAAGAACTTACGATAATGCAAGTACTCCAAATTATTCAGAGATTACAACAATAACATTAGAAACTCATATTACACATATATGGGATAGTGGTGAAACAACAAAAGCAGCAACATGTACAGAAGAAGGAAAGATAGAATATGCATGTACTTATAATGGATGTACTGCAACTAAAACAGAAACTGTTTCTGCATTAGAACATAGATATACAAAACAAGATACATCATCACAATATTTAAAAACAGGTGCCACATGTACATCAACGGCAGTATATTATTACAGTTGCGTAGATTGCGGAGCAAAAGGAACAAGTACATTTGAATATGGAAGTGTATTAGGACATGATTTTGATGAAGGAACAGTAACAACAGCAGCTACATGTACAACAACAGGTGTGAAAACATACACGTGTACAAATTGTGGAGCAACTAAAACAGAGACTGTTTCTACCTTAGAACATACTTATACAAAACAAGATACATCATCACAATACTTAAAAACAGCAGCTACATGTACATCGGCGTCAGTATATTATTACAGTTGCGTAAATTGTGGAGCGAAAGGGACAAGTACATTTGAATATGGAAGTATGTTAGGACATAGTTATAATATTACAATAAAAGCTGAAAAGAGAATATATACATGTAGTAAATGCGGTGACACATACAATAAAATAGCAAAAGAAGGGGAAATCGTGAAATATGATAGTAATAAAGATGGAACCTTAGAAGATTGGGTAGTATTAACATCAGAGGAAGGAAAATTAGAAATAGTAAGTTCAAATGTAATGTACGATAAAAATGGTAATGGATTAACATTAGGACATACAGATCCAACAATAACAGAGCCAGAAGACTTGGATGGAGATGGAATTACAGGAGAGTATAATGAAGTAGCAGTAACTTCCTATAATAATGCTATAACAACAATTAATAATTTTTGCAAAAATATAATAACAGCATCAGATAATGAAGGTGTTAGAAGTATAGGGGAGAGCACTGATACAGCAGGAGAACATAGCTCGGTAGGATATAATGGAGTTTTTAAAAGATTTACAAATATAACTTTAAAAGCTTCAAGTGATGAATCAATATATAAGGTAGATGTTAATAAATTGACGGAACTTGGTATATTAAATGTAGGAGTAAATTATTGGGTATCTGCTAGGAATATTTTGGAAACAGGATATGAAACTTTCGAAGAAAATGGGACATATTCAAATTTAGATTGTGATACTTATCTAAGAATAGGAACAAATTATGGATGGAGTGGATATTTATATAGTCATAATATAAGATATTCAGGTGGTACTTATCATGCTTCCGGGTGGAACTCAATAACTTTGGGTGTACGTCCAGTAGTAATTAATCCAACAGGGATACAATATGTAGAAGAATAAATAAATTTTTAGAATTATAAAAACGCTTGCAAATTTTAAGAATATATAGTATAATAGTCAATGTTAAAAAATACATTGACTATTTTTTAACCCTTACTCACTTAAACCTAAGTGGGTTATATATCCAAGAGGAGGTGAAAATAATGAACAAATACGAAAGTGTTATCATTATTAATCCATCTGTAGATGATGAAGGAATCAAAACTTTAATTAAAAAATTTACAGATATAATTAATAATGACGGAAAAGTAGAATCTGTTGACGAATTAGGAAAAAGAAGATTAGCTTATGAAATAGCTAAAAACAAAGAAGGTTTTTATGCAGTATTCAATTTCGAAGCTAAACCAGAATTAATTGCAGAACTTGAAAGAAATTACAGAATAGACGACAGTGTTATGAAATTTATAACAGTTAAAAAAGAAGACTAATTATATTAGTTTAAGGAGTAAAATATGAACAAAGTAATTTTAATGGGAAGATTAACAAGAGATCCAGAGGTTAGATATACTCAAACAAACAATACATTAGTAGCAAGTTTTAGTATAGCTGTAAATAGAAGATTTACAAGACCTGGGGAAGAAAGACAAGCAGACTTTATAAATGTAGTTGCTTGGAGCAAACTGGGGGAGTTTTGCAGTAAATATTTTAAAAAGGGACAACAAGTAGGTGTAATAGGAAGATTACAAGTAAGAAATTGGGAAGATGAACAAGGACAAAAAAGATATGTTACAGAAGTAGTTGCAGAAGAAGCATATTTTGCAGATAGCAAAAGAGATGGAGATGCATCAGCAAGCTTTGAAAATACTTTTGGAAGCAGTATTGCTAGTTCAAGCCCGGAATTTGAAGTAACATCTTCTGATGACCTACCATTCTAATAGGGAGGAATAAAAATGGCTGATAAAAAGCAAAATAATAGAAGAAATAACAGAAATAATGATGAGGATTTCAATCCAAAATTCAGAAAAATGAGAAAAAAAGTTTGTGCTTTATGTGCTAATAAAGATTTAGTATTAGATTACAAAAACGCAGACCAAATGAAAAAGTATGTTAACGAAAAAGGTAAAATATTACCAAGAAGAGCAACAGGTGCTTGCGCAAAACATCAAAGAGATATAACATTAGCAGTAAAAAGAGCAAGACATATAGCTATATTACCATACGCACAAAACTAATAAAGAAGACGACGATAAAGTCGTCTTTTTTGTTTAAACAAAATCCTTTTTGTGAATAATATATATAAATATTATTTTAGAAGGGGTTTTTTATGAAATTAGGAATTGCTTTATCGGGTGGAGGAATACGTGGAATTGCACATGCGGGTGTGCTTAAAGCATTAGAAGATAATGGAATTAAAATAGATATAATAGGTGGAACAAGTTCAGGAAGCATGATAGCAATGCTATATGCTTCTGGATATTCACCATACAATATATATACACTATTTAAAAAGTATTCAGCAGATATTGCAAGAATTAATACAAAGCCCATAATAAAGAGTTATATGTTAAATAAGAGAATAACATTAAAAGGGTTAAAAACAGGAAATAGTGTTGAAAAAATATTTGATGAGGTTATTAATAGGCAGGGAATATATAATATAAGTGATATAAAAATGCCTGTGGTTATACCAACGGTTGATTTAATGAATTGTAAAGAATATGTATTTACTAATAATCCACCAAAAGAAGAAGAAAAATATATTACAGATATATCTGTTGGAAAAGCAATAAGAGCAAGTAGTAGTTTTACTGCTGTATTTAGTCCATGTGAGTATAAAAATCATGCATTTATAGATGGAGGTGCATTGGATAATATTCCTGTGGAAGAAGTAAAAAAACAAGGGGCAGATATTGTAATTGGTGTGAAATTTAATAGTGAAAAAATAAATGAAGATAGTAATATAATGGATATGACAATGAAAACGATAGATATAATGGGAGAAAAAATATCAGAAGAAAATCTAAAACAAGCAGATTTTGTATTAAATGTTTACACAGATAAAACCGGTTTATTAGATACAGAAAAGTTAGATTCATGCTATAAATATGGATATAATGCAGTAATAGATAATTTGGAAAAGATAAAGGAAATTATACGAACTTGATTAATTTTATAAAATCTGCTAAAATATTAGAGTATAAAATATTTAGGAGAAAAAATGAAAAGATTAGAATCATATTCAGAACAAGAAACAAAAAATATAGCAAGAGAAATAGCAAGTAAAATAGAGAGTAATGCATTAATTATTTTAAATGGTGAATTGGGAGCTGGAAAAACAAAATTTACAGAAGGTTTTTTATCATATTTTGGATTAGAAAGTGAAATATCAAGCCCAACATTTACAATAGTAAATGAATATAAAAATGAGAAAGCAAATATATATCACTTTGATGTATACAGATTGTCTGACATAGATGAATTTTATGCAATAGGTGGAGAAGAATATTTTTCAAGAGGTATTTGTATAATAGAATGGGGAGAGATAATAGAAGATGCTTTACCAGGGCATTATATAAAAATAGATATACAAAAAGATGAAGAAAACCTTGAAAAAAGAATAATTATTATAGAAGAAAAATAGTCTTGATTTTTATAAAAAAGTATGCTAATATTTATTAGCATACTTTTTGTATATATAAGCCGATGTGGCGGAATCGGTAGACGCACTGGACTCAAAATCCAGCGGGAAACCATGTGGGTTCGAGTCCCACCATCGGTACCAAATTTTCAATAAATGTTGCAATTATTGGAATAATGTGTTAAAATAACATATGTTAATTAATAATAGCAGTAGCTTAGGGAGGAAACAAAATGCAAATTTTAAAAATATTTTTAATTATAGTAGATATCATATTAGCCTTAGGAGTAATAATACTTACAATGTCACAAAACAAAGAAGATCAAGGATTGTCAGGAACAATAACAGGAGCAGCAGCAAACAATTTCTTAGATAAAAATAAAGGAAGAACAAGAAGTGGTATGTTAAGAAGATTAACAGTTATATTTGGAATAGCGTTAGCTATTGTAACAGTTGCTTTAAACATTGTATATCCTTTAGCACAAATGTAAATAATAATATGAGGCTATAATTTTGATAGCCTCTTTTTTAATAATTTGTAAGGAAGAAAAAATGGAAAAAATAAGATTAGTAGGAACTTTTAAAAACAATAAAAGCTTTGGTTTTGTTATTCCAGATAACAAAAAAGATAGTAAAGATATTTTTATATCAAAGAAGTATTTTAGTGGAGCAAAAAATGATGATAAAGTAGTTGTAGAAATAACAAAACCAGAGGAAAATGGTAAAAAACCAGAAGGTAAAATAGTAGAGGTAATAGGAAATATAGATGTTGCAGGAGTTGATATGCTTTCAATTATAAAGCAATATAACCTGCCTAATGAATTTCCAAAACCAGTATTAGATGAAGCTAAGAAAATAGCACAAGAAGTTTCAGAAAATGAAATTAAAGGTAGACGTGATTTTAGAGGAGAAACTATATTTACAATAGATGGTGAAGATGCAAAAGACTTAGATGATGCTGTTTCAGTAGAAAGAACTGAAAGCGGAACATATATATTAAAAGTGCATATTGCTGATGTAAGCCACTATGTAAAAGCAAGCAGTCTAATAGATAAAGAAGCAGTAGTTAGGGGGACTAGTGTGTATATGCTAGATAGAGTTATACCAATGCTTCCTAAAAAATTATCAAATGGTATTTGTAGTTTAAATGAAGGTGTAGATAGACTTACACTTTCAGTTATAACGGAAATAGATAAAAACGGAAATACAATATCAGCAGATGTGACAAAAGGTGTAATTAATGTTACTAAAAGAATGTCATATAATATTGTACAAGCATTACTTGATTTAGATAAAAAAGAAGAAATACAAGAAGATTTAAACCCTTATATACAATATATAGAACATTTTAGATTAATGGCAGAGCTTGCCCATATTCTAGAAAATAAAAGAAAAGAACACGGATACCTAGATTTAGATATACCAGAGAGTAAAGTAACATTAAGCAAAAATGGTTATGCAATAAATGTAGGAAGATATGAAATTAAATTTTCAAACACAATCATTGAGCAATTTATGCTTACAGCAAATGAAGCTGTTGCAGAAAAGTTCTTCTGGTTAGAAGCACCATTTATATACAGAGTTCACGAAGCACCAGACGAAGAAAAAGTAAAAGAATTAAATAGCTTTTTATATAATTTTGGTTATAAAATAAAAGGAAGTAAAGAAAATATACACCCAAAAGTATTTGCAAGTATTCTAGAAGATATAAAAGGAAAAGATGAAGAAAAGGTAATTTCAAATTTAATATTAAGAACTCTAAAAGTTGCAAGATATGAAGCGGAAAACAAAGGACATTTTGGAATAGCTGGTAAATACTACTGTCACTTTACATCACCAATAAGAAGATATCCGGATTTATATATTCATAGAATAATATCTAAATATTTAGAGAATAACTATTTAGTAGATGAACAATTCAAAGAAGAACAAAATGAAATTGCAGTAAAATATGCAGAAAAATCTTCTGAGAAAGAAAAAATAGCACAAAAAGCAGAAAGAGAATCAATTGATTTAAAAAAAGCTGAATACATGGAAAATAAAATTGGTGAAATTTATGAAGGAATAATAAGTGGTGTAACACAATTCGGGATATTTGTAGAGCTAGAAAATACAGTAGAAGGCCTAATTCGATTTGAAAACTTAGGAAATGAATATTTTATATATAATGATGAACGCAAACAATTAATAGGAGAACATACAAATACAGTATATAAAATGGGAGATAAAATTACAATTCAAGTTATAGAAGCAAATAAACTTTTAAAAAGAGTAGCTTTTGCGAAATATGACAATCAGATTACAGAAGAGACTTAAAAGGTTCATACCTTTTAAGTCTTTTTTCTTGACACAAATAATAAATAATTATAAAATATCTATATATAATAATACTTAAAAATAATTATTAAGCAAAAGAGAGAAGGAAAACAAATGAATAGTAATTTACCGCAGATAAGAAAAGAAAAAATATTTACTAGAATTAAAAAATGGTTAAAAAACATATTAGGTATTAGTGAAATTATAGAAGAATCTATACATGAAGTAATAGACCAAGAAAAAAATAATTTGGCAGAGATTGAAAAGAATGATTTTAGAGAAGAAATAAAAGTTGAAAGTAAAGATGTAATATTAGCGTTACAAAGAAAGATAAATGAAAAGCAGATGGAAATATCCGATCTGACAGATGATCAATTAGACGAAATTATAAAATTATATGAAAGTCAGATAAAAGAAAAAGAAAATAAGATAAGATTTTATAAAGAAAGATTATTGAAAAATTAAAAGGAGATACCATATGCAAGAAATTGATTATGTGGAAGAATTATTAGAACAAATTGCCAGTATTGAAAATAACAATGAAAAACTAAAGATGTATCAAGAAGCTATTAGAGGAGCTAATATAAGAATTGAAAAATTAGAAATTCAAATTGATCAAGCAAGAATTGAATATGATAAAAAAATAGAAGAATTAAGGAAATTATTAGAGCAAGAAGAAAATTGGAAAGAACAGATAAAGCAAGCAAAAGAAAAAGTGATAAGTGAAATGGAATCTCAAAATTTACAACAAACGCCCAATACGTTTGATGAAAACTACTATGATGCAGAAGGTTTTGATTCAAAAGGATATGATGCAGAAGGTTTTGATAGAAAAGGTTTTAATAAAAAAGGAATTCATAGAGAAACTATGAGCCGATATGGACCAGATGGATTTGATAAGTATGGATATAATTCAGAAGGGTATGATATAAGTGGATATGATATAAGAGGTTTTGATAAAAATGACTATGATAGGCAAGGGTATAATGCTTATGGATATACAGTAGATGGATTTGATAAAAACGGAAAGTATGAGTCGATTTTTGATTTTAGTGATAAAAAAGAAGAGAGAGTAAAAGCGTTAAAAGCTGCTCAAAGAGAAAAAGAACAATTAACATATGAAAAAGAAAATTCTAAAAGTAAAAGAGAAGAGAAAATAAGAAAAATAGGGTGTTATACAGAATATTTTGAAAAATTAAGAGAAGAAGAGCAAAGGTTAGCGGAAAAACTTTACGGAAAAGAAGAAAAATAAATAATATAAAGAAGTGAGGTATAAATATGTCAAATATTAAAATTGATTTGTCAAACACAGGAATAGCTATAAACGAAATATTAAATTATGGTGAACAAGTAAAACAAATCCATGAGGAGCTTCAAGCAAATAAAAATGATGAAAAAGAATTTTTAGGGTGGATAGATTTACCTACAAATTATGATAAAGAAGAGTTTGAAAGAATAAAAAGAGCAGCAAAAAATATTCAAAAGCATTCTGAGATATTAGTTGTAATTGGAATTGGTGGTTCATACTTAGGAGCAAGAGCTGTTATAGAAAGTTTAACACATTCTTTCTATAACCTAGAAAAAAGAAAAACACCAAGAGTATTATTTGCAGGAAATAATATGAGCCCAAGATATATATTAGATTTAATAGATTTAATAGGTGATAAAGATTTTTCTGTAAATGTAATATCGAAATCTGGAACAACTACGGAACCGGCTATTGCATTTAGAGTATTTAGAGAAATTTTAGAAAATAAATATGGAATAGAAGAAGCAAGAAAAAGGATATATGTTACAACAGATAAAGTAAAAGGAGCATTAAAAACTTTATCAACAGAAGAAGAATATGAAACTTTTGTTATTCCAGATAATGTTGGTGGAAGATATTCTGTTTTAACAGCAGTTGGGTTATTACCAATAGCAGTAGCTGGAATTAATATTGATAAATTAATGTCTGGTGCGAGATTTGCAAAAGAAAAATATTCGGATAGTAATGTAAAGTATAATGAATGTTACCAATATGCAGTTGCAAGAAATATTTTGTATTCAAATGAAAAATATATTGAAATATTAGCTAATTATGAGCCAAAACTTCATTTCTTAACAGAGTGGTGGAAGCAACTATATGGAGAAAGTGAAGGAAAAGACTTAAAAGGAATATTCCCAGCAGGGGTAGATTTATCAACAGACCTTCATTCTATGGGGCAATATATTCAAGAAGGAAGAAGGAATTTATTTGAAACAGTATTAAATATAGTAAATACAGACCAAGATATTAATATAAAACCAGATGAAGATAATTTAGATGGATTAAATTATTTAACAGACAAAACATTAGACTATATTAATAAAAAAGCAATGGAAGGAACAATTCAAGCACATGTTGATGGAGATGTTCCAAACATAGTGATAAATGTTGAAAATTTAAATGAAGAAGGAGTAGGAGAATTAATATATTTCTTCGAACTTGCTTGTGCAATGTCTGGAAAAATATTAGGAGTAAATCCATTTAATCAACCGGGTGTTGAAAAGTATAAAACTAATATGTTTAAACTTTTAGGAAAACCAGGGTATGAGAACAAATAAAATTATATATATAAAGAAAAACTAGTCAAATTTGGCTAGTTTTTTCTTTACAATAGCAACTTTTTATTATAGAATATACAAGTAAAATAATAAATATAGGAGAACTAAAATGAAAGAAGAAAAAGTACTAAATATCAAATTTATAATTATGGCAATTATATGCATTTGTTTATTTTCAATTGCCATAGTACCAAAGGATTTACAAAACGATACGTTTTACACAATTAAATTAGGAGAATTAATATTAGAAAATGGGATAGATATGCAAGAGCATTTTGCATGGCATGAAGGCTTACCATATACATATCCACACTGGTTATATGATATTATTATGTATTTGGTATATATGGTTGGTGGATTTAATGGGTTATATATATCAACAATCGTACTTACGGCGGTATTAGGAATTATAATGTATTTAACTAATGCAAAGTTAACTAAAAATACAGTTATACCATTTTTTACAACAATATTAATGATGTATGTTGGAAAAGCGTTTTTTACTGCAAGAGCACAGCTTATTACATTTATCTTATTTGTTTTAGAAATATATTATATAGAAGGATTTTTAGAAACAAATAAGAAAAGGTTTGTAGTGGGATTATTATTAATACCAGTTGCAATTGCTAATATACATGCAGCAGTATTTCCATTCTATTTTATATTATACATGCCATACATAGCCGAATATGCTATAAGCACATTTATTGGAAAAGATATAATAACAAAGGTATGTTTAAAGTTAGATAAAGCAAATTTAAAAATGCTTGAAAAGAAAGAAAAGTTAAATGAAAAACAAGAAAAAGAACTAGCATTAATAAAATCTAGAATAGAAAAAAATGAAGCAATATTAGTACAAAATGAAACAGAGAAGGTTAAAAAAGAACCGTATAAAATAATTGTACAAGATAATAAAAATGTTATACATTTAATTGGAATAATGGTTATAGCATTAGCTATGGGATTGTTAACTCCAATTGGAGATACACCATATACATATTTAATAAATACTATGCAAGGTACTACAACACAAAATATATCAGAACATTTACCAATAGTATTATATAGTTCTATATATGTTTTTGGATTTATTATTATCTCAGTAGGTCTAATAAGTTTTACAAAAGTTAAAGTTAGATTAAGTGACTTATTTCTATTAGGTGGACTAATGTTTTTAACCATAATGTCTAGAAGACAGCAATCAATGATGTTCTTTGTTGGAATAGTGGTTATTAATAAAATGGTTTGTCAGATGATAGAAAAGTATGACAGTAATGGAGTAAAAGAGATACTTAAATATTTAACTTCAATTCTAGCTAAAATAATTATTTATACAGTATTTGTAGCATATATGATATTTGCTTTAAACAAGTTAAAAGATGTAGAGATTGTAAGTGATAAAGCTTATCCGATAGAAGCGGTAGAATATATACAAGAAAATTTGGATATAGAAAATATGAAATTATTTAATGAATATAATTTTGGAAGTTATATATTATTTAAAGATATTCCAGTATTTATTGATTCAAGAGCAGATGTATATGATCCAGCATTTAATGGTTGGGAAGATGATATTTTTAGAGACTTTATAAACCTATCAAATGCATCTAATGATTATGAAGAAAAATTTGAACACTATGGAATAACACATTTATTAATTTATAGAAATTCAACATTAGATAAAGTTCTAAGACTAGATACAGACTATAACGAACTATATAAAGATGAAAAATTCATAATTTATGAAAGATTAAATGCAAATTAAAGGAGAGAAAATTGAAGGAATATATAATAGACCTTGATACACAAAATATAAGATTAGATAAAGTAATAACTATACTAAATCCAGATTTATCAAGAAGTATGATACAAAAAATGTTAGATGATGGTAATATTCTAGTAAACGGTAAACAAGAGAAAGCATCATATAAAACAAAACTAAATGATAAAATTGAAGTCCAAGAAGTTATTGCAAAGGAAATAGAACTAAAAGCACAAGATATTCCAATTAATGTTATTTATGAAGATACAGATATTATAGTTGTAAATAAACCAAAGGGAATGGTCGTACATCCTGCAAATGGTAATCCAGATGGAACATTAGTTAATGCAATAATGAATATTTGCAAAGATTCTTTGTCTGGAATAGGCGGAGAGATTAGACCTGGAATAGTACATAGAATTGATAAAGATACTTCTGGATTGTTAATAATTGCTAAAAATGATAAAGCACATATTAATCTAAGTGAGCAAATAAAAAATAGAGAAATAACTAAAAAGTATGTTGCATTAGCAAGAGGTGTAATAAAAGAAAATACTGCTACAATAAATATGCCAATTGGTAGAAGTGATAAAGACAGAAAAAAAATGGCAGTTAGAAAAGATGGTAAAAATGCAGTAACACATTTTGATGTAATAAGAAGATATAACGGTTATACATATTTAGATATAAAGATAGACACTGGTAGAACACATCAAATTAGAGTACATTTAGCTGAAATTGGATATCCAATTGTAGGAGATAGTGTATACTCAAATGGAAGAAATCCATTTGGAGTTGAGGGACAAATGTTACATGCTAAATCGTTAGAATTTAAGCACCCAACAACAGGTAAAGTTTTAAAACTAGAAGCACCAATACCGGAGTATTTTGAAAAAGTTTTAAATAAATTAGAGGAAGAATAAATGGAAGAAATCAGGTTACAAAAATATCTTGCAGAAGCAGGAATTGCTTCAAGAAGAAAATGTGAAGAATACATTGAACAAGGTAGAGTAAAAGTAAATAACGAAGTAGCTATACTTGGAACAAAAGTAAATCCAGAAGAGGATATAGTTCTTTTTGATAATAAAAAGATAGATAAAAAAGAAGAATTAGTATATATTTTATTAAACAAACCAATAGGATATGTAACAACATCAAAAGACCAATTTTCAAGAGATTCGGTTTTGGATTTAGTAAAAGTAAAACAAAGAATTGTTCCAGTAGGAAGACTTGATATGTATACATCAGGTGCTCTACTTTTATCGAATGATGGTGATTTTGTATATAAAATTACACATCCAAAACATGAAACAAATAAAACATATACAGTAACTGTAAAAGGTATCGTAACGAACGAAGAAGTAGAACAATTAGAAAAAGGTGTAGAAATAGAAGATTATGTTACAAAACCAGCAAAAGTTAGAATATTAAAAACTGATATAGAAAAAGATATTTCAAGACTAGAAATAACAATACATGAAGGGAAAAACAGACAAGTAAGAAAGATGTGTGAAGCAGTTGGAAGAAAAGTACAAGCGTTACACAGAAGCAAAATTGGCAACATTGAAGTAAAAGATTTAAAGTTAGGTACATGGAGATACTTAAACGAAAAAGAAATAAAATATTTATTAAATAATAAATAGACAAACAAAAATGTTTGTGATAAAATTTAAAATATATTAAAGAAACAGTTATTTACTGTTTTTGTAGGAGGTATTTATGGTAGAAGATAACCAAATTGAAGCAACCGAATCACCATTTGCGGTGCGAAAAGGTGAAATAAAAGTATTTGATGGGAAAGATGGATATGTATCTATGAACCAAATAATTAACAAAATTAATATTGGGCATATTACAGATATTCATTTTGAAATATTAAATATAGTAAATGAATTAGAATTTGTAACATCAAGACAGTTATGTCAGTTATTAGAGCACAAAGGTATAGATTACAAATCACAAGACAAATTAAATAATAAATTAGATCAAATGGTTAAATCTAAAATATTAACAAGATATTATTTTTCATCAGAAGAGGGAAAAGGAATATTTAAAGTTTATTGCTTAGAAAAAATGGGAAAATATTTATTAACATCAAGAGAACAAGAATGTAAATGGCAACAAACAGATAACACAAAACCAATAGGAATGATTAAGAAAAGATTAGCTGGAAATCAAATAATTATTGCATATTTAAGAAAAGTAAAAGCGTTTGATGGATATACAGCAAAACCATCATTAAATGCAAAAAGTTTAGGAAAAATATTTAAGCCAACAGGTGGAAGTGTAAAATTAACAAAAGCAAGTAAATCAATAACTTTCTTATTTGAAACTATAAGAAGAGAAGAAGAATGGCAAAAGAAATTATCTGATAAAATGAAGCTATACCAAGATTTCTACAAAAATTTTGTGCCAGGAGATTCTGGTTTTGGAAGTATGCCACAATTAATATTAGTATGTGAAGATGATAAACACATGGCAGAAACATTCAAAGAAATGGTTACTAAGAAATTAGAAATACCAGAATTAAAATTATACTATACAACAGATTTAAAACAAAATGAGGAAAGTTTAGTGGAAACATTAACAGAATTTGTACTTGATGAAAATACAAATAAATATAAAGCTGAAAAAATAAAATTAAAATTATTAGAATAAATAATAAAAATAGGAAGAAATTTAAATTCTTCCTATTTTTATATTATAAATGTTTTTGTTCTTTTTTATTTGCTTTTGCTTCAAGTTTTTCTTGTTTTCTTTTTTCTTTATTTTCCTTAGCTTGTTTTTTTGCTTCTTCTAAGGCTAATTTTTTTTCATCAGAAAGTTCTTTATGTGGTAGGTATGCAGTTACTATTAATCCAATTGCGGTAATATTTATTATTAAACCTAACAATCCACCAACAAAAGGTATTAAAGTAATTCCATGTAAAATTATGCTTACTAATACAATAACAAGATAGAATATAGAAGTTTTCTCTATTTTTAATACTGGTTTTAAAGTATTTGTAATTTTAATTGTTAATATAGGTGTTGCAATTATACATAGTATAGCAAATAACAATGCTAATATAACTGCTAATGAAACACCAACCATAGTACCTGCTAAAAGCACAATAAATATTGAAACAATAGATATTGTAGCTAAACCGATTCCAAAAGCTTTAAGCAATGAAAGTACAGAAAATTTATTATTATTTACTTTTTCTACAAATTTTGGTGCAAGTTTGTTTAGTATTATATATAGTGCTAAGGCTGTAAGTATGCAAGTTCCAAATCCTATAAGAGTATCAAATATTGATTCTACATTAGTGAAATCATAAGTAGCAGTGTATGTAATATTGCCTTCTCCGGCCATTACATTTTCTGGAATAATTAATTCGTTATTAGCAGTATAATTTAAATTGCCACATATAATAGGAATGTCTTCTCCTTCACCAAAGTTAACATTACTACATATTAAATCAACATCTCTATAAATAGCTGATTTAAGTATAATAGTTGAGGCAACACATTTAAGATCACCAGTTACAAAAGAGCTATATGTACCTTCGAATTTTGAAGCTGTAACATATAAATTTCCGTAATCATAATCTGTACCACATCCACCATTGTAATATACTGAATTTGCACATACAAAAATAGAATATCTTACAACAGATTTATCAAATTTTACATTGTTTCCAAAAACAAATAAGTTTCCATTTACTCTACCGGTAATTTCAATATCATTACCAAATAGAAATACATTTCCATCTACATATTTATCCATAACAATATTATTATCAAAAATATATAAATCTCCTTCATGCATTTCTTCTTCCGTAGAAGTTGTTTCATTATTAGTATCAGTTTCTGTTGTACTTGTTGTATTTGTATGTTCGTGGTCATGTGTTTCATCTGCGAAACATGTAAAACAAGATGACGAAACTACAAACATAACTAACATAATTAATAAAAATTTTGAAAATCTTTTAAGCATTTTAATCCTCCTAAATAAAATATTTGTGCACTTATTTTATAGCCAATAATAGCATTTGTCAATTGAATTCATACAAAAAACACAAAACTCCAATAATATAATTATTGAAGTTTTGAAAAATTATTACAATATTTATTTATAGGGCAGATATCACATTTTGGATTTCTTGCCACACAAATATTTCTACCGTGCCACATAAATAAGTGATTAATATCTTTTAAATATTCTTGTGGAAATAGCTTTAATAAATTTTGTTCAATTTTTAATGGGTCTTTTTCTTTTGATAAACCTATTAAATTAGATATTCTTTTTGCGTGCGTATCAACAGCGATTCCTTGTGCAATACCAAAAGCTTCTAACATAACAACATTTGCAGTTTTTCTACCAACACCAGGAAGTGTAAGTAAATCTTCTGCGTTTTTTGGTACCTCTCCATTAAAATCAGTTAATACCTTTTGAGCACATGCTTTAATATTCTTAGCTTTATTTTTATAAAATCCACAAGGATGAATTAAATTTTCTAGTTCTTCTATATCTATATTTGCAAAATCTTCTGGTGTAGAGTATTTAGAAAATATAGATGGAGTAGTTTTATTAACTCTTTCATCTGTACATTGTGCAGAAAGAATAGTTGCAACTACTAATTCAAAAGGAGTTTTAAAATCTAAACTACATTGTGCATCAGGATAATATTCTTTTAAAATTTCTACAACTTTTATGGCATCTTTTTTATTGTACATTTGAATCACCTTTTACATAAAAAATTAATATAATAAATTAGAGGAGGGAGAATATGTGCTTTAAATTTTTTAAAAAAACAATAGCAATATGTTTAATAGGATTAGGCGCTGGAATACTAGCTGTATTATTACTTCCTTTATCTTGGTGGTTATTTATATTCGGGTTGGGTATAATTATTTGTGGATTTGCCTGTATATCTTGTTAAGGTTAGGAGAGTGGGAGTATGAATATTGTAGTAAAAAAAGTTCCAAAATGCTTACGAGGAATAGTGAAACTTCTTTTTGGAATAAAGGACTAAATACATATTTTTATGTAATAAAAAACACATAGGATATCTATGTGTTTTTATATATACAATTATTAAGCTCTTGTAACTTTTCCAGAACGTAAACATTTAGCACATACATGTATTCTTTTTGGTTGACCATCAACCATTGCTTTTACAGTTCTTAAATTTGGTTTCCATGTTCTAGTAGCTCTGTTACTAACGTGAGAACGAGCTATACTTAATTTGTTTCCATAGCTTAAAGATTTTTCACAAATTGCGCATTTTGCCATTTTTATAACACCTCCGAATTGTTAAATCTAAATTAGACTAAGTAATATTTTAACATATAAAAAGAAAAAAGACAATAGTTTTCTATAAAAAAAATAAAAATGGCAAGCTTTTTTGCTTGCCTATTTAAAATTAAATTTCTAAAATTTCTTTTGCTCTTTTTATATCTTCATCATTAGCAGTTCTTACATCTTTTAATTTATATTCAAAACCCAATGTTTCCCATTTATGCTTACCTAAATTGTGGTAGGGAAGAAGTTCCACTTTTTTTATAGTTTTTAAAGAAAAGATAAATCTTTTTAGTTCTAATAAATCTTCTTTACTATCAGTAATACCTGGAATTATTACTTGTCTTATCCAAATAGGTATACTATTATCACTTAAATATCTTGCAAAAGCTAATTCTTTTTCATTAGAAAAGCCAATTAAATCTTTTGATTTCTCAGAATTAATATGTTTTATATCAAGTAAAACTAAATCAGTTAAAGAAAGTAATTCTTTAATAGGCTCAGTAATTTCTATCATACCAGAAGTATCTATTGCAGTATGTATTCCAGCATCTTTTAATTTTTTAAATAGAGAAATTAAAAAATATGGTTGAAGTAAAGGTTCACCACCAGAAGCAGTAAAACCACCATTAGGCATAATATATGTTTTATATCTTAATATATTTTCAAATAATTCATCAACACTTATGTATGTACCATCATTAATATCCCAAGTATCTCGGTTATGGCAGTATTTACATTGTAAATTACAACCTTGAAAGAAAGTAACAAACCTAACACCAGGCCCATCAACTGTACCAAAAGTTTCTATTGAATGAATTTTAGCATAATTTCTTTTATCCATTTAAATCTCCTAATAAAATGTAGGGCAGGTAAGATGCCTGCCCATATTGTATTTTTATATAGATTCGTGTATTGTTCTGTTAATAACATCTAATTGTTGTTCACGAGTTAATTTTGTGAAGTTAACAGCATATCCAGAAACTCTAATTGTAAGTTGAGGATATTTTTCAGGATGATCCATAGCATCTAATAATAATTCTCTGTCAAATACGTTTACATTTATATGATGCCCTTCTTTTTCAAAGAAACCATCAAGCATTGTAACTAAGTTGTTTACTCTATCTTCATCAGTTTTTCCTAATGTTTTTGGAGTAATAGAGAATGTGTATGAAATACCATCTTCTGAATGTTTATATGGTAATTTTGATATTGAGTTTAACACTGCAAGAGCACCATGAGTATCTCTACCGTGTAATGGGTTAGCACCAGGTCCAAATGGGCTACCTGCACGTCTTCCATCAGGAGTATTACCAGTATTTTTACCATAAACAACATTAGAAGTTATAGTTAATATTGACATTGTTGTTTTTGCATTTCTATATGTTTTGTGTTTTCTTAATTTTTTGATAAATATTCTTACTAAATCAACAGCTATATCATCTACTCTGTCATCATCATTACCAAATTTAGGGTAATCACCTTCAACTTCGTAATCAACAACTAGTCCATCTTCATTTCTAATTGTTTTAACTTTTGCATATTTGATTGCGCTTAAAGAATCTGCCACAACAGATAAACCTGCAATACCACATGCCATAGTTCTTAATACATGAGTATCATGTAAAGCCATTTCTAGTTTTTCGTAGCAATATCTATCATGCATATAATGAATAGTATTTAATGCTTTAATATATATTCTTGTAACATAATCCATCATATTTTCGAACTTTTCCATTACTTCATTGTAATCTAAATATTCAGAAGTAATTCCTTCAAATTTTGGAGCTACTTGTTTACCAGATATTTCGTCTTTACCACCATTTATTGCATATAGTAAAGTTTTGGCTAAGTTACATCTAGCACCAAAGAATTGCATTTGTTTTCCAATTTCCATAGCAGAAACACAACATGCTATTCCATAATCGTCACCCCAATATTTTATCATTAAATCATCGTTTTCATATTGAATAGAAGATGTTTTAATAGATAGGCTAGATGTGAATTTTTTAAATCCTTCTGGTAATCTTGTAGACCAAAGAACTGTTAAGTTTGGTTCAGGCGCAGGTCCCAATGTTGTTAATGTATGAAGCATTCTAAAAGAGTTTTTAGTAACTAATGTTCTTCCATCAATTCCCATACCGCCAATAGATTCTGTAACCCAAACAGGGTCTCCACTGAATAATTCATCATATTCTGGTGTTCTTAAAAATCTTACCAATCTTAATTTCATAACAAAGTGGTCCATTAATTCTTGTGCTTGTTCTTCTGTTAAAGTACCATTTGCTAAATCTCTTTCTATAAATATATCTAAGAAAGTAGAAACTCTACCTAAACTCATTGCAGCACCATTTTGTTCTTTAATTGCACCTAAATATCCAAAATATGTCCATTGTATAGCTTCTTTGGCATTTGAAGCAGGAACAGAAATATCAAATCCATAGCTTGCAGCCATTTGCTTTAATTCATTTAATGCTTTAATTTGTTCAGATATTTCTTCACGCTCTCTAATTATTGCTTCATCAAATAAATCTGGGTCATAATATTTTAAATTTTCTTTTTTCTTATCAACTAAGAAATCTACACCGTATAGAGCAACTCTTCTGTAATCACCGATTATTCTTCCACGTCCATATCCATCAGGAAGACCTGTTAATAGGTGAGAGCTTCTTGCAGCTCTTACATCAGGTGTATATGCATCAAATACACCATCATTATGTGTTTTTCTATACTTATGGAAAATTTGCTCAACTTCTGGTGAAACTTTTCTTCCATATGCTTCACAAGATTTTTCTACTATTCTAATACCACCAAAAGGCATAATAGCTCTTTTTAAAGGTGCATCTGTTTGAAGACCAACAATTTCTTCTAAATCTTTTTGAATATATCCAGCATTATGGCTAGTCATTGTAGATACTGTATCTGTATCAATATCTAAGACTCCACCATTTGCTTTTTCTTTTTTATATAAATCTAAAACAATATTCCATAGTTTTGTTGTTTTATCTGTTGCATTAGCCAAAAAAGAATCATCACCTTCATATGGTGTATAGTTCTTTTGAATAAATTCTCTAACATCAACAGTTTCTGTCCAATTTCCTTTATTAAATCCTTCCCATTGTTTAAATTCCATTTATTAATACCTCCTAAAATTTCAAGTGTATTATATTATATTGTTCCCATATAAGTAAAGCAAAAATCACAAAAATTTTAAAAAATAATATAATATATAAGGTGATAATTTATGGAAACGTTTATATCTGTAATAATATGGACTTTGGCAATTTACGGCTTATTTGAAATTATTAAAAATATTATATATATTTGTACATATACGAATTTAAATTCAAAAGGAATATACCTTATGGTTGCAGTTAAGAACCAAGAAGAAAGTATAGAATGCTATTTAAGAAATCTTTTGTTTAGAATTATTTATGGAAAAGAAGATGTTAAAAATATTTTAGTTGTAGATTTGAATTCAAAAGATAATACAAAGAAAATAGTTGAAAAGTTAGAAAAAGAATATGAGCAAATTAATCTTATAAATTGGAAAGATTGTAAGGAGTTAATGGAGAATATAAAAGAGAGTTAAAAAGTTACATAATGTGTGATATAATTACTTCACAAAATTTTTTTGGAGGTATTCTTTATGGAACATGCAACATGGGTAATTAAGGTATTGGAAGATTCGAACAGACGGAGCATCGAATACGAAAACAAGACATGGTTACGCAACAATGTAGATGATATGAACATTTGCGTATCTGTTGAAGATTGTAATGTGAATTTACATGAAATTAATGAAGCATTTGATGCAAAAAATGTAATCGTTATTCAAAATGGAGAAAAAGTCAAAAGTAAATCTGATTTTAAACCTAAAACGGAGGCATTAGTTATTATTGGAATCGGACACAATATGGTATACCAATACTTTCCAGAAGAAACTAAATAAGGTGGCAATTGCCACCTTATTTTCATATTTATACTTGTATAATACTTAAAAATTTAGTATAATATTTAGGTAAAAATAGAAAGGAAAATAGAAATGGACCTAAAAGAATTTTACTATAATTTACCAGAAGAATTAATAGCACAAGTACCAATTGCAAAAAGAGATGAATCAAGACTTTTGGTATTAGATAGAGAAAATAAAACAATAGAACACAAAATATTTAAAGATATATTAGATTATTTAAAACCAGGAGATTGTTTAGTAAGAAATAATACAAAGGTGTTACCAGCTAGAATTTATGGAAAAAAAGAAACAGGAGCAAATGTTGAGTTTTTACTTTTAAATAATATTGAAGGTGATATCTGGGAAAGTATTGTAAGACCAGGAAATAAACTTCATGTAGGAACAAAAGTAATCTTTGGAGATGGATTATTAACAGCAGAAATATTAGAATTAATGGAAGGTGGGACAAGAAAAGTTAAATTTACATATAACGGTATATTTAATGAGATATTAGACCAAATAGGATTAATGCCATTACCACCATATATACATGAAGAATTAAAAGAAAAAGACAGATATCAAACTGTATATGCAAAATATAAAGGGTCAGCTGCTGCACCAACAGCAGGACTACATTTTACAGATGAACTTTTAGAAAAGATAAAAGAAAAAGGTGTGGAAATTGCAAATGTAACACTTCATGTTGGAATAGGAACTTTTAGACCAGTAAAAGTAGAGAAAATAGAAGATCATCATATGCATACAGAACATTTTTATATAAAACCAGAAGATGTAGAAAAGATAAACAAAACAAAGAAAAATGGTGGAAGAATTATAAGTGTTGGGACAACCTCTACAAGAGTGCTAGAAAGTGTAGCTAATGAACAAGGACTAGTAAGAGAAGTTGAAGGAGATACTAATATATTTATTTATCCAGGATATAAATTTAAATGTGTTGATGCACTTATAACAAACTTCCATTTACCAGAATCAACACTATTAATGCTAGTATCAGCGTTAGCAGGAAAAGACTACATAATGAGTGCTTACGAAGAAGCTGTAAAAGAAAAGTATAGATTTTTTAGTTTTGGAGATGCAATGTTTATACAATAGAAAGGAGAACGTATGGGACAAGCAATTACATACGAATTATTACATGTAGATAAAAATTCGGGAGCAAGAAGAGGGGTAATACATACACCGCATGGAGATATACAAACACCAGTATTTATGCCAGTTGGAACACAAGCAACTGTTAAAGCTATGACACCAGAAGAATTAAAAGAAATAGAAGCACAAATAATACTTTCAAATACATATCATTTATACCTAAGACCAGGAAATGATTTAGTAAAAGAAGCAGGTGGACTTCATGAGTTTATGAAATGGGACAGACCTATTCTTACAGATAGTGGTGGATTTCAAGTGTTTAGTTTAGGACCACTAAGAAAAATAACAGAAGAGGGAGTTGAGTTCAAGTCATATTTAGATGGTAGTAAACATTTTTTATCACCAGAAGGTGTTATGAAAATAGAAAATGATTTGGGTGCAGATATAATAATGGCATTTGATGAATGTTGCCCTTATCCATCAACCTATGAATATACTAAAAACTCAATGGAAAGAACAACAAGATGGGCGGCTAGATGCAAACAAGCACATAAAGATACAGATAAACAAGGATTATTTGGAATTATTCAAGGTGGATTTTATAAAGATCTTAGAACAAAATCAGTAGAAGATTTAATAAAATTAGATTTTCCAGGGTATGCTATTGGAGGAATAAGTGTAGGTGAACCCAAAGAAGAATTTATAGATATTTTAAAACATACGGCACCACTTATGCCAGAAAATAAACCTAGATATTTAATGGGAGTAGGAAGTCCAGATTATTTAATAGAAGCGGCACTTGCAGGAATTGACATGTGTGATTGTGTACTTCCAACTAGAATTGCAAGGAATGGAACAGCAATGACATGGCAAGGAAAAAAAGTTATTAGAAATGCGACATATGCAAGAGATTTTACAACATTAGACGAAGAATGTGATTGTTATTGTTGCAAAAACTATACAAAAGCATATATTCATCACTTAATAAAAAATAAAGAAATATTAGGTGTAAGATTATTATCAATTCATAATTTGAGGTTCTTGACTAAATTAATGGAAAGAGTTAGAATAGAAATAGAAAATGATAATTTACTAAACTTTAAGGAAGAATTTTATAAAAAATATGGATATACGGAGGAAGAATAGTATGGGATGGAATGATGAAGAAACAAGAAATGTAAAGAAAGGCATGAGTACATCTTCAAAGGTTTTACTTGCTATTATAGCTTGTATAATATTAATAATAATTTTATTAATAATATTATTAATGAATACAAAGCAAACGACATTTAAGATATATGCAGATGGACAAGTGGTTGCTGATGTTGATAGGACTACATTATTAACTACAATAGATGGTATAACATATATAAATATAGAACAATTTGCTAAAATTGTTAGATATGAATATCACAGAGGAGAATATAAATCGTCAATAATAGAAAACGATAAGTGCTATGTTGAAGGCGATAAAGAAACTACTAGTTTTTATTTAAATGATAAAAAAATATATAAATTACCTATTAATGAGCAAAATGAACAATATGAAGTACATACATTATCAACTCCTACAAAAGAGATAAATGGAGTTATGTATGCTTCAATAGAGGCAGTATCAAGAGCATTTAATGTTTTAATATCTGAAACAAGTAATGATTTTCAAATATATACATTAAATTATTTAATAAGTATATATAATACTAACGTAACCAATTGGGGTTATGTAGAGATAAAAGATCAAAGTTTTAATAACCAAAAAGCCTTACTATATGGATGCTTAATAGTAAAGAAAGAAGGCGGTTTGTATAAAATAATAGATACAAATAATAGTAAAGAAATTGTTTTAGATAGATATTCATCAATTAAATTTTATGAAAATACGCAACAATTTTTTGTTACAGATAGTTCAAACAAAGTGGGAGTTATTAATTTAGATGGTACAACTCAAATAGACCCAATGTATGATTCTATATCTTTATTAAGTAAAGAATATGGATTATATATAGTAGAGCAAGGCAGAAAATATGGAGTGGTATCAAGTGAAGGAAGATCAGTTATTTATCCTGAATATGATAGTATAGGATTAAATAATAGTAGTGTAGTAGATAATAGATATTTATTGCTAAATCAATTAATACCTGTATGCAAAGATAAAAAATGGGGAGCATTTAATGTAAACGGAAATCTAGTATTTAATGTGGAATATGATGAGCTTGGATATAATTCAAATAGCATAGAGATAGATGGAGTTAAAGAGGTTGTACAACCGGTTATTGTAATAGAAAGAGCAAATGGAGTAATAGTAAAGAAAGTAGATAAATATGGACTATTAGATGTAAATGGAAGAGAATTAGTTCCAATAGCGGTTGAAGGAATATATGCAATAAATGGAATAGATAAAGAAGAAAAATATTTTATGCTATATAACGGAGAAGAGATAGACCTTATTAAAAGGTTAATAGATGTTGGATTAATCAAAGAAAAAGTTGAAGACACTCCAAGCGAAGATTTAGAAAACTCAATAGGAAATGCTATTGATACAAACATAACAACAAATGAAGTAAGTGGTACAGAGTAGAAAATTTAAATATAGTAAACAATGAAGTTTAAACAATAAAAATAACAAGTGTTAAATACACTTGTTATTTTTTATTCTAAATATAATTAAACCATCATAAAATGTTTTTAAGAAAGGAGAAGGAGTTTAAATGAATAATATTCAAGTAGAGAAAAATAACAGTGTACCTATTAAAATAATTAAAGGGCTGATGATTTCATTTATTGTTACACTCGTAAGTTTATTTTTGTTTTCAATATTATTAACATATACAAATATTTCAGAGTCTGTAATACCAACTGTAATAATAGTTTTAACATTTGTGAGCATATTAATAGGTGCGATTATAAGTATGAAGAAAACATCAAAAAACGGCTTGATAAATGGCGCTATAATAGGAGGCGTATATGTAATATTACTATATATAATTTCTAGTTCTTTAAATACAGGGTTTGCACTAAATGGATATACAATTGGAATGATTATAGTAGGTATTATAGCTGGTATTGTAGGAGGCATTATAGCTGTGAATACATGAAAATAAAATAAAAAATCTCGGTAAACCCGAGATTTTTATTATTTATTATCTTTCATAACTTCTTTTATTGCACCCAAGCTACTTAATGTAGATGTAGCATCAAATGGAATAAATACTTTGTTTGCTGCACCATTTGCAACTTCTTTTAAAGTTTCTAATGATTTTAATTGAATGATTTTATCATCTGGTTTTGCAGCTTTTAAAGCTCCATAAACTAATTCGATTTCTTTTGCTTTTGCATCAGCTATTTTTTGAATTGCATCAGCTTCACCAGTTGCTCTTCTAATTCTAGCTTCTCTATCAGCATCAGCTTGTAATATAGCAGCTTCTTTTTGTCCTTCTGCTATTGTAATTGCAGATTGTCTTTCACCTTCTGCTTGTAATATTAATGCTCTTTTATTTCTTTCAGCATTCATTTGTTTTTCCATCGCATCTCTAATGTCAGAAGGTGGAGTGATGTCTTTGATTTCAACTCTGTCTACTTTACATCCCCAAGGGTCAGTAGCTTCATCTAAGATTACTCTTAATTGGTCATTAATAGCATCTCTTGAACTAAATGTTTCATCTAAATCCATTTTACCAACGATATCACGGATTGTTGTGATAGCTAGGTATTCAATACCTTTTTTCAAAGATTGAATTTCGTAAACTGCTTTTGCAGGGTCTGTAATTTTGTAGAAAACAACTGTATCAATTGTAATTGTAACGTTGTCTTGTGTAATAACACCTTGTGGTGGAACGTCCATTGTTTGTTGTTTTAAACTAACAACTGAACGAACTTGGTCCATAAAAGGAACTATAATTGTAAGACCAGCATCAGCTATTTTGTGAAATTTTCCTAACCTTTCTATAACGTAAACTTCTGATTGTTTAACAATCTTGATTGATTTGAATGCTATGACTGCGATGATTACTAATAAAATTAATAAAAATGTCATAAAATTTTTCCTCCTTAAAAATTTTTATTTATATTAAAATATTAAAAACTTATTCAACTACGGCTTTAACACCATCTATTTGAGTAACTTCTATTTGAGTACCTTCTTTAATTTTTTTATCATTTAAAGTTTTGGCTGACCAAATTTCAGTACCGATTTTTACTTGACCTTGACCTAAAATAGGGTCTATTTCTTTTATTACAATACCTTTTTTACCTATAATAGAATAAGCATTTGTTTGTACTTCTTCATCATTTTTTATAAATTTGTTAACGAGTGGTCGAGTAAAGAAAAGTAATATTGCTGATGATATAACGAATACAGCTGTTTGAATTGCAATATTAGTTGTAAATAGACTTACAACCATGGCAGCTAATGCACCAATACCAAACCAAAAAACTAAGAAGCCAACAGTAGCCATTTCAATAACAAAGAATATTCCTGCTATTATAATCCAAAATTGCCACATAATTTTTTACCTCCTAATAAAATACACATTACATATAAATTATAACATAATACTGTTTAAAATAAAATATTTTGACGAAAAAAATATAAAAAATATTTTTATTGTAGATATTCCATAAAAAAGTAAATTATGATATATTGAGAAAAAATATTATTGGAGAAATAAAATGCCTAAAAAGAAAAAAAGTAAAAAACAAAGTAAATTAATAAAAGTAATCGTATATCTAATATCTTTAATAATTGTATTTAGTATAGCTCCTAATTATGAAAAAAGTGATGATTATTATATAGAAGATAAAATAAATCTAATTATAGATAATGAAAATATTACTAAGAATTTAAAACATGAATTATTTATCAACAATAAAAAAGTAATATATATTAGTATAGAAGATATAGCAGGTTATTTTGATAATTCTGTAACTTATGATGAGGGAAATAAGCAAATAATAACTACTTATGGAGAAAAAGAAGTAAAACTACCAATAGATAAAAATATTATATATATAAATAATAGAAAACAAGATGTGTTATCAGGTGCGGTAGAAAAAGATGGGACATACTATATACCTATAACTGCAATGGAAAAAATATATGAAGTAGATATAGAATATATAGAAGATGAAAAAATTTTATTAATAGATTCAAGAATAAAAAAAATTGTAAAAGCAGATATTTCAAAGAATTGTAGTGTAAAATATAAAACAACAGCTTATTCAACAACAGTTGATAAATTACAAAAGGCAGAAAAAGTTGTTGTTATAGAACACCTAGAAAATAACTGGTCAAAAATAAGAACAAAGAATGGTAAAATAGGATATGTAAAAACAAATATATTACAAAATGAAATATATATAAGAGAAGATTTGAATTTATAACAAATACAGTATTAAGGTTTTTGTTTTATGCAAAATTTGTCGAAAGAATCTTGTCATAAAATAAATAAAAAATATTGACACTGAAATTAATCAAATATATAATGCATATAAATTTTAAGAAAGGAGGTAAAAAATATGTCAAAAGAATTTGAAGAAATTGTTTTAGAGAAACTAAATGCATTAGATAATAAGGCTACTAATACTGATAAAGTTATTAAAGATGTTATTTTAGAGAAACTAGATATATTAGAAACTAAATTTATTAATCTAGAAACAGAAGTAAGTGGTTTGAAAACAGAGGTTGGTAGCTTAAAAACAGAAATCAAAGATACTAACAAAAGATTAGGCAATTTAGAAATGGAAGTTAAAGACACCGGAGAAGTTGTCAACTATTTAAATCAAAATTTTACAAAGTTTGATTATGAAATCAACAAAAAAATTGATACTTTATTTGATGCAATTGCAGCTAACAATGAAAAACACGATGTATTCGAAAAAAGTATTGTTTCTTTAAATACAAAAACTTTTAATCATGATATTAGAATCTCGGTTTTAGAAGATTATAGTAAAAATGCTAAACTTTTTGCTATGAACTAATATCAATTTTTCACTAAAAAGAAGCCAGCTTATATAAGTTATTTAAAAAAGATAATTTATACAAGCTGGCTTTATATTATATAAACGTAATATATTATAGACTAAAAGTAATGTAAATTATACTTTTTTTCTACTATTTTATACTTTTCACTTGACAAATCAGTAAAAATGGTGTAAAGTATTATAGCATTACATTAAAAGGAGGTAATCATGGATAAAAAAATTGAGATAAGTATGTTATGCCAAATATATGGTAAGCTTTTAACTGAAAAACAATTTGAATATATTAATGATTACTACAATAATGATTTATCTTTGGCAGAACTTGCAGAAAATTATGGAATTACAAGGCAAGCAGCTAGAGATAATATAAAGAAGGGGGAAAATAAACTTTTCGAATACGAGGAAAAGCTACAAATCATGAAAACGACAATTAATACAGAAAAGAAAATAGGAAAAATACTAGCACAAATTGCCACAATAAACACACAAAACTCAGATGAAGAAATAGCTGAAATACTTGAAAACATAAAAAACGAATTAGCAGAAATAGTTTAGAAAAAATCCTTTAAATGAAGGGAGAAAGATAAATGGCTTTTGAAGGTTTATCATCAAGATTACAAGAAATAACTAGAAAATTAAAAGGGCAAGCAAGAATATCAGAATCAGACTTAAAAGAAATGCTTAGAGAAGTTAAACTTGCATTGTTAGAAGCAGATGTTAACTATAAAATAGTAAAACAATTTATAAACACGATACAAGAAAAAGCAGTAGGCCAAGATGTATTAAAATCTTTAACACCAGGGCAACAAGTTATTAAAATTGTAAAAGACGAACTTGTAGAATTATTAGGTGGAACAGAAAGTAAAATTAATTTTACACCAAACCCACCAACAGTAATAATGTTAGTTGGTCTTCAAGGTTCTGGTAAAACAACAACAGCAGGAAAACTTGCAAATTTACTTAGAAAACAAGGTAAAAAGCCATTATTAGTAGCTTGTGACGTATATCGTCCAGCTGCTATAAAACAATTACAGGTAATTGGAAATCAATTAAATATACCAGTACACGCTAACGAAAATTCAAAAGATGTAGTGCATATTGCAAAACAAGCAATGAACTTAGCAATATCAAAAATGAATGATGTAGTTATACTAGATACAGCTGGTCGTCTTCATATAGATGAAGAATTAATGCAAGAATTAAAAAATGTAAAATCAAATGTAAAACCACATGAAATACTATTAGTAGTAGATAGTATGACAGGTCAGGATGCAGTAAATGTTGCTTCATCATTTAATGAGAATATAGGAATAGATGGTGTAATACTTACAAAACTTGATGGTGATACTCGTGGTGGTGCAGCGTTATCAGTTAAAGAAGTTACAGGAAGACCAATAAAATTTGCGGCAACAGGTGAAAAACTAAATGATATAGAAAACTTCCATCCAGAAAGAATGGCATCAAGAATACTTGGAATGGGAGATATACTTTCAGTAATTGAGAAAGCAGAAGAAGCATTTGATATTGAAGAAGCAGAAAAATTAGAACAAAAATTAAGAAAACAAGAATTTGATTTAGATGATTATTTGTCACAACTAAGACAAATTAAAAAAATGGGTTCTTTTTCAGGATTATTAAAAATGATACCAGGTATGAATGGGTTAAAAGATGTTAAGGTTGATGATAAAGAATTTGTAAGAATAGAAGCTATTATATGTTCTATGACTAAGAAAGAAAGAAGAAATCCTAAAATATTAAATGGAAGTAGAAGATTAAGAATAGCAAAAGGTTCTGGTACAACAGTACAAGAAGTAAATAAATTCATGAAATCTTTTGAAATGACACAAACAATGATGAAAAAAATGAAAAGTCAAAAAGGTGGAATGAATAAAATGCTTAAAGGTATGGATATTAACCAACTTAAAGGCATGATGTAGTTATTAAAATTTTTAATATAGATTTAAGTTTAAGGAGGTGAAAGGTATGGTAAAAATAAGATTACAAAGATTTGGTAAGAAAAAAGCACCTTTCTATCACATAGTAGTTGCAGATTCAAAATCTCCAAGAGATGGTAAAATAATTGAACAATTAGGAACTTATGATCCTATGACAAATCCAGAAACTATTGTATTAGATAAAGCAAAAGTTGAAACTTGGATAAAAAATGGTGCAAAACCAACAGATACAGTTAAAGCATTAATAGAGAAAGCTTAATTATTGGGAGGACATAAAAGATGAAAGAAATTTTAGAAACTATTATTACTACATTAGTTAGCGATAAAGACTCTGTAAGTATTAAACAAATAGATGGAGAACAATCTATTATATTTGAAGTTAAAGTTGCAGATGCTGATATGGGTAAAGTAATAGGAAAACAAGGTGTAATTGCAAAATCTATTAGAACAATAATGAAAGCAGCTGCATCAAAAGAAAACAAAAGAGTATCAGTTGAATTCTTAGACTAGGAGATAAACTATTATGGAAGGTTTATTAGAAGTTGGTCAAATAGTGAATACATATGGAATAAAAGGCTTTGTAAAAGTCAATCCATTAGTAGATAACAATAATCAATTTAAAAGCTTTAAAATATTGTATATACAAGTAAAAAACAATCTAAGAGAGTTACAAGTAGAAGAAGTTAAAATTTCTAAAAATTTAGTATTACTTAAATTCAAAGGAATAGAAACTATTGAACAAGCAGAAGAATTAAGAAATTATTATCTTCAAGCAAAAAGAAGTGATATTAAATTAGAAAAAGGAGCGTATTTCATAGTAGACTTAATAGGATTAGAAGTTTACACAGAAGAAGGAAAACTTTTAGGAATACTAAAAGAGGTACTTCAACCTGGTGCAAATGATGTATATGTAGTAGTAAATGAAGCGAAAGAAGAAATTTTATTACCAGTTATACCAGATGTTGTAAAACAAGTTGATATAGAAGGTAAAAAAGTAATTGTTAAATTATTAGAAGGATTAATTTAATATGAAATTTGATATATTAACACTTTTTCCTGAAATGTTTGAAGGGATAAATAAAAGTATTATTGGAAAAGCAATAGAGAAAGATTTGATAAAAATTAATTTAATTAATATTAGAGATTTTTCAAAAGATAAGCACAAGAAAGTAGATGATACACCTTATGGTGGTGGTGCCGGAATGGTAATGAGGCCAGATGTGGTGTATGATGCTTACCAATCTATAAAAGCTAATAATGCAAAAGTTATATACTTATCACCAAAAGGAAAAACATTAAATCAAGAGAAAGTAAAAGAATTAAGTAAAGAAAATCATATTATACTTTTATGTGGACACTATGAAGGAATAGACCAACGTGTCTTAGATGAAATTGTAGACGAAGAAATATCAATAGGTGATTATGTATTAACAGGTGGAGAAATTCCAGCAATGGTGCTAATTGATTCTGTTAGTAGATATGTTGATGGAGTAATTACTAGTGAATCTGTTGAAGAGGAATCTTTTTCAAATGGGTTATTAGAATACCCACAATATACTAGACCAGAAATATTTTTAGATAAAAAAGTACCAGAAATATTGTTAAGTGGTCACCACGAAAACATAAAAAAATGGAGAGAAGAACAGTCTCTCAAAATTACAAGGTCAAATAGACCAGACTTATTAAAGAAAGGAGAATAACGATGGACATAATAAAATCAATTGAACATGAACAATTAAAAAACAAAGTTCCAGTATTAACAGTTGGAAACACAGTAAAAGTTCATGTTAAAGTTAAAGAAGGAAATCGTGAAAGAATACAGGTTTTTGAAGGAATAATAATTAAAAAACAAGGAGGAGGATCTAACGAAACATTTACTGTAAGAAAAATATCTTACGGTGTAGGTGTTGAAAAAACATTCTTAGTTCACTCTCCAATGGTAGAAAAAGTTGAAGTAGTAAGAGTTGGTAAAGCAAGAAGAGCTAAACTTTACTATTTAAGAGATAGAGTTGGAAAAGCTTCTAAGACAAAAGAAAAATTAGGAGCAAGAATTGAAAACGCTGAAATAATATTAAAAGAAGAATTAGTTGAAGAACCTGTAGAAGTTGCTAGTGCACCAGAAGAAGCACCAGCAGTAGAAACAACAGAAGTTGTTGTTGAAGAAACTGTTGACACAGTAAAAGAAGAAGTTGTTGAAACAGTAGCAGAAGAACCAAAAGCTGAATAATATAAAAATAAAGACCAGATAGCTGGTCTTTATTTTTTATAATTACTATTTGATAAAATAGGTAAATTAAAGAACATTCCTGTTTCAGATATTTTACCATTTGAGCTATGCGATGTATTAAAAGTAGATTTACCTTTTAAGAAATAATAATGTCTTAAATTATTTTTATAAGCCCCACCGTTAATAATAGGGTCATCCCATGTAACATCAACACCATACCATTGATTATTTAGTTTCACATAGTTCCACATATGTGATTCTTCTTTACCAGAAGAATTAGTAGCTGTTCCACTAACCAATATACATTCTATATCTAATTCATCCATTAAATATTTAAAAGCTTTTGCATATCCTTCGCATACTACTTTTTGATCTACAAATGCGCCGTATATATTATGAGAATTTTTAAAATCTGAATCATATTCAATAGACTTTATCAATGTATCATGAACATATTTGATTTTATCATATATATTATATCCGTAGACATTATCAACAATAATATTTTTAATATTTTCAACAAGATTAATTGCAACAGTAGCTTCTTGTATAGTAGGAAAACTACTATGTAAATAGCAATTATTCTTTGGAGTAATTTCAACAGTATATGTTTTTAATGCTCCAATAGAAATACATTTTGTATTTAGTGTAAAATTACTTAAATCTAAATAAAATAATTCAGGGTGGTCATAAAAGAAAGCATCTAATGCACTTTGAAAAGCCTTGTTTAGTTTATACTGACCAGTAGTTGTATTTAGTAAATCATTAAATGTGGTTGAAAAATCTAAAATATAATTATCTGTTTTCAAATTATCAATATTTTTTTCTAATGAAGAATATATAATTTTTCCATTATTATCTAGTTGATTATAATAATAATTGTTATTACTAGATGTTACAATTATATTATTATCATCTTCTAATATGTTTTTTGAGTTATTAATATCAAAAAGTTCCCCACTAACTGATTTGAAATATGAAATAGTACTTTGAAAAGACATATTGCTTTTTAATGAAAACATATATGCAAAAGCAAGAAATGCTATAAATACCGTAAATATAAATTTTAATATTTTATAAATAAATTTCATCATATGTTTACTCCTTTTATTAAAGTATATCATAAAACAAAATAATGTCAAAGGGAAAATTATCATATAAGCTATTTAAATAGAAAGAATAAAGAAAAGCTACATATATAAATAACAGGTAGACAATTTAATTTATCTACCTGTTATTTATTAGCCCCAAATTTTATGAAACAAACGCTTAAAAAAATTAGGCTTTTTTGCGCTGTTGACAGTTGAATTGGTACTTGATGTTTTTTTACTAACGTCAGAGATGGTTAATCTTATGCATTTGCCATCGTCAGATGTTTCTGAATAGATGTTATTCATAACTATCTCAGTTATTTCACCATTCATCATCTTTCGCATAATATATGCGTGATACAAATCCATTGGTTCTCTGCCTATATTAGATAAGACTTCTCCATCATTCCGATAAAAATAAAATTGATTTTTATTTTCGGTTTCTGACAAAGTAAAAGTTCCATCTGATATTGCTAAAAATTCATTTGCCATTGTTTTTTCCTCCTAACAATTGTTTTGAGAGAAACTATAAACTTGCTATTCTTGTTGTAGTTCGTATAGCTACGAATGATAACAAAAATATTATATCATTATTAACATAAATTTTCAAATGAAGTTAAAAAATCGAACTAAAAAGTCCGATTTATCATAAAATGGAGCGGGTAGCGAGAATCGAACTCGCGCTATCAGGTCGGAAGCATGACATTCTACCACTAAATTATACCCGCAAATTTACTCTAAATATATTTTAACATAAATAAAAGAATAAGTCCAATAAAGAATAAAATATTGTAAAAAAATACTTGGTATGATACAATAAATTATGTTAAGGAGAAATATATGAATTTATCTGATGATGTTAAATTTGTTAAAGGAGTTGGACCAAACAGAGTTAAACTCTTAAATAAATTAAATATATATAATTTGGAGGATTTAATTACATATTACCCACGTGATTATGAAGATAGAAGTAAACCTAAAAAAATTGCTGATACTGTTGATGGTGAAGAAGTTTTAATAGAAGCAATAGTTACTTCTAAAATGCGTGAGATAAGAACATACAGAAAAAATATGACTATATATAAGTTAATAGTAAGAGACGAAACAGACTCTTGCGAACTTGTATGGTATAATCAGTCATATTTAAAAAATATGTTTCAAATGGGTAAAAAGTATAAATTCTATGGGAAAATAAATAGAAAAATAGGGATGACTGAGATGATTTCTCCTGTATATGATGAAGAAGAAAAATCTAAAAATACAGGAAAAATAATACCACTATATCCTGTAACATATAATCTTTCTCAAAATACAATTAGGCAGATAATTGAAAATGGTTTAGAACTTACAAGAGACCAATTAGATGAAACAATGCCAGAGTATTTGCTAGAAGAGTATAAACTATTGAGTTTAAAAGATGCAATAAATAAGATACATTTTCCAAGCGAGTTTTCGGATTTTAATAAAGCTAGAAATAGATTGGTGTTTGAAGAACTTTTGACAATGCAGTTATTACTTTTAAGTTTAAAGAATAAATACAAAAATGATGAAACAGGAATATGTTTTAATAAAGATGTAAAAATGTCTGAATTAATAAATGAATTACCATTTAAACTTACAAAAGCACAACTTAGAGTTTTAGAAGAAATAGATAAAGATATGGAATCTGAAAAAGCTATGAATAGACTTCTTCAAGGGGATGTTGGTTCTGGTAAAACAATTGTAGCAATAATTGCAGCATATAAAGCGGTAAAGTCTGGTTATCAAATGGCTATAATGGCACCAACTTCAATTTTGGCAACTCAACATTTAGAAAGTTTTGAAGCAGTTCTTTCAAAACATGGTATTAGATGTGATCTATTACTTGGTAGTACTACTAAAAAGAAAAAAGAAGATATATTAGAAAGATTAAAAAATGGAGAAATAGATATATTAATAGGAACACATTCTCTATTAGAAGAAAATGTAGTGTTTAAAAATTTAGGATTAGTTGTAACAGACGAGCAACATAGATTTGGTGTAAGACAAAGAAGTACAATCGCATCAAAAGGAAAAAATCCAGATGTATTAGTTATGACAGCAACACCAATTCCAAGAACACTTGCCTTAATACTATATGGCGATTTAGATATATCAATAATAGATGAACTTCCACCAAACAGAAAGAAAATAGACACGTTTGCTGTAAGAAAATCTATGGACGAAAGAGTAAATAACTTTATAAAAAAACAAATAGATGAAGGAAGACAAGCATATATTGTATGTCCACTTGTTGAAGAAAACGAAGAAATAAATGCAAAATCTGTATTAGAACTTGCAGAAAAATATAAAACAGAAATATTTAAAGAATATAAAGTAGAATATTTACATGGTAAGATGAGACCAAAAGAAAAAGATGAAATAATGGAAAAATTCAAAAACAAAGAAATAGATATATTAATTTCTACTACTGTAATCGAAGTTGGTGTAAATATTCCAAATGCAAATATTATGGTTATAGAAAATGCAGAAAGATTTGGGCTAGCTCAACTTCACCAATTAAGAGGAAGAGTTGGTAGAGGAGAGTATCAATCATATTGTATTCTAAAATATGAAGGAAATTCAGAAGTAATAAGAAAAAGAATGCAAGTTATGCAAGATACTAATGATGGCTTCATAATATCTGAAAAAGATTTAGAATTAAGAGGTTCAGGAGAATTTTTTGGAACAAAACAACATGGACTTCCAGAGTTTAAAATTGCAAATCTTTTTGAAGATATTAAAATGTTAAAATTAGTACAAAGTGTATCTATAAAAATTTTGCAAGAAGACCCATTGTTAGAAGATGAAAAGAACATAAGATTAAAGAAGTTGGTAGAAGAAAAATTAAAAAACAGAATTGAAATATAGAAGGTGAACAATATGTGGAAATTAATAATAGGATTAATAATTGCGATGTTAGGAACAATTATGATATTTGATGCAAGATTTTTAACACAAAAGTTTTTTGGTTTTGGTGACCAAAACGAAGCGACAGCAGGTTTTAAAATTTTAGGGTTTGTAGTAGCAATAATTGGAGCATTAATTATATTTTTTAGTAGATAATAAATATTACAATTGTATTACATTTAATAAAAAATATTGACAAAACGAACTTATTAAATATATAATTTGAAATATAAAAATAAAAGAAGAAACAAAGGAGAAATAAAAGATGCAAAACCTTGAAACCGTTGAGAGAGTACACACACACACACACACACACAAGGTAATTTAATAAATAAAAAAGAAGCAAGCATAAAATATGCTTTATTAAATATACGAATAAAAGATAGGTAAAAATATTTACCTGTCTTTTTTGCGTCTAAAAAAGTTTTTAATGTTAAAGATGTTAAATAACCCTAACAACATCTAAATAAAAAATATAAATTTAATTTTTCAAAGGAGGAATAAAAATGAAAGGAAAAAGTAAAACACCAAAAGGTATCACATTAATAGCATTAATAATAACAGTAGTACTGCTATTAATACTAGCAGTTGTGGCGATACAAGAAATAACAGGAGATGGAATAATAACATATGCAATAACTGCAACTGAAAATCATAAAATGGCACAACTAAAAGAAGATGCAGAATTAGTAAAAATGAAAGCACAAACAGAATATTTCATGAATGGAAGAACATTAAACCAAGCAGAGTTATTAAGATTAATAAATGAGCATTTTGAAGGAAGTACAATAGAAGGAAATGCAGTAATAACAGAAGAAGGAAAATACAAGATAGTAGTAGATGAAAATTTGAATATTACAGTAGAGAAGGCAGAGGAAGGAAGCACAGATGCAGAAGATATAGATGTAAGTTATACAGTATCTAAAACAAACAATGGACATAACATAAATTTAAGGATAGATTTAGTAGGTTTACCAGAATATGATAGTACTAAGTTTGGATATGAATATTTAGAATATGAATATTTACCAGGTATGACAGCCGAGCAAATACTAACATTAGGTGGAAGTTTATTAGGAGTAGGACCAGACGTTGTATATGATGAATTAATAAAATCTAACGTTGATGATATGGCATATGAAGACTTTATAACAGAACAAGGAGATGCAAAGGTACTAGAAAAACATGGATATCCATCAGCAGCTTCATATGTTAAGCTTGTTATGATTCAATCTCTTACAGAAAGTGCATGGATTGGAAGTTTGTATGTAGTACATGGCGATGGTGCCAAAGTAGTATATTCTAAAAAGTTATTACCAGATCTAGTAGGAAAAACAGAAGAAGAGATAAAGAGTACAGTAGAAGGCTGGTATAACAATGAGAAAACATTTGATACAATATTAACTGAAATAACAGGAAAAACAACATTAGAAGAATATCGAGCACAATTAAATTATAATATAGATGTAGGAGTTGAATCAATAAAATTCTTTACAAGAGAACATGCATTAATATATGTAGCAGGACAAGCATATACAAGAACACATCCAGTAGTAGTAACAAAACCAGATGGAAGCACACAAAATATAGATTGGTTTGCTAGAAATTATGTAACAACAAGTTATGCAACAACAGAAGCAGGAGAATATGTATTTGAAGTAACATCACCAAGTGGACAAAAAGAGAAAATAACAGCTTTAATAGATGGTATAAAACTAGATAAAACAGAGATAACAAATGGAAAAATAGGAGGAACAGAAACATTAACGGCATCATTAATTAATGTGGAAGGAGAAATAACCTGGACTACATCAAATGAAAGTGTAGCAGTAGCGGAAGGAACGGGAACAAGTGTAAATGTTGTAATAAAATCAAAAGGAGAAGCAACAATAACAGTAGCATGTGGAGAATATAGTGCAACATGCAAAATAACTCAGCTAGAAGGAAAAATTACACTAGATAAAACAGAAACAACTAAAACAATAAAAAAAGGAGAAGAATTAACAGAGGAGTTAACAGCTTCACTAACAAATATAGACGGAGAAATAACTTGGACAACGTCAAATGAAGATGTAGCAACCATTGAGGGAACAGGAACAAGTGTAAATATAGTAATAAAATCAAAGGGTGAAGCAATAATAACAGCAACATGTGGAAGTTATAGCGTAACTTGTACAGTAAAAGCAGAAAGTAGAGAAGGTCAAACTGTAAAATATGATAGTAACATGGACGGAACGCCAGAAGATTGGATAATATTAACAGATAGAATTGACTTAGTAGAAATAATAAGCAAAAGTGCAATAGGAAGTTTAACATTAGGATACGATGACCAAGAAATAAAAGGAAACCTATTAAAATATTTAGATTTAGACAACGACAATATACCAGATGATTTGAATGGAGATGGAGAAATAGAGGAAGGTGATATTGACTATAACAAAGATGGATATAAAACATCAGACCCTGATGACATAGCAATAGCGTCATATAATAATGCAATAACAACAATAAATAATTATTGTAAAAGTTTAGTAACTGCAACAGACAATGAAGGAGTAAGAAGTGTGGGGGGAAGTATTGATATAGCAAAATATCACACTTTTTCAGAATTTAGTAAAAAGTATTTTGAAGTTGAAGACTTGAAAGTAAAAGAAAGTGACGATAACGGAGACGCGGATCGAACACAAATAGAGAGTTTGGGGTATTTAGATATACGGCGATAGATACTGGGTTGCTTCGAGGCGTCTATTTGAAGATAGTGCTAGTGTGGGAGGTGAAATTTTTACATTTGGAAGGAAATGCGGTATGTTTCCATCCGAATGTTTATGGAAACAAACTTATGGTGATTCATCATTTATAATTGGGAAAGTGGATACATTAGGGGTTCGACCAATAGTAATGAACCCATCTGGAATTTAAAGTTTTATGAAAATATAAAGAATTTTATATAAAAAGGAAAGTGTAAATTTTGCATTTTCCTTTTTGTTTTGCATTAAAAATAATAAAAATATCAATAATATTAAGAAAAATATTGATTTTCAAGCAAAAATAGTATAAAATATATAAGATTTAATTATAATATTATGGAGGTAGATACAAATGGCAGAAGTATATATGGCAGGAGATGTAAGAAATGGAACAACATTTGAAATGGATAATGGAGTATATAAAGTAGTAGAATTCCAACATGTTAAACCAGGAAAAGGAGCAGCATTTGTTAGAACAAAATTAAAAAATGTTATAACAGGAGCAGTTTTAGAAAAAACATTTAACCCATCAGAAAAATTACAAGGTGCAGAAATCGAAAAAAGAGAAATGCAATACTTATACAATGATGGAGATTTATACTATTTCATGGATAATGAAAGCTATGAACAATTACCATTAAACAAAGAGCAATTAGGAGATAGTTTAAAATACATAAAAGAAAATATGAGTGTTAAAGTATTATCTTTTAAAGGAAAAGTTTTCTCAGTTGAACCACCAATGTTCGTAGAATTAGAAGTTACATATACAGAACCAGGATTTAGTGGAAATACAACTACAACATCTGGAAAACCAGCTACACTAGAAAACGGTTATGAAATATCAGTTCCATTATTTATAAACATCGGAGATGTTATAAAAATAGATACAAGAACTGGTGAATATATGGAAAGAGTATAGGAGATAGTTTAATGTCAGAATTAAAAGAAAAGCTTGATAAAGTTATTTCAGATATCGAAAAAAGAATAACAAACAAAGAAGACTTTGAGTATGTAAAAACTCAAATATACAATATATACACGATATTTTTAGATGAGTTTGATAAATTAGAAGCAAAATGCAATGAAAAAATGGAAGATATTGCTGTTAGATGCAAAGTTTTAGATGATAGAATGAGTGAAATTGAAGATTCAATACAAAAAATAGAAAGTGATATATATATTAAAGAAAATGAGGAATATGATTTTGATGTTATATGTCCTTATTGCGATGCGGAATTTTCAGTAGATTTTTCAGAAGGTCCAAAAGAAAGTGTTGTATGTCCAGAATGTGAAAATACAATAGAACTTGATTGGAATGACGAACACGACCATGAAGGTTGCTCAGGTCATTGTCACGATTGCGGTGGAGACTGCGGTCATGACCACGATGAAGAAGATGAAGATGACGATATGTAATTATTTAAAATAATTTAAAGGATTGACGGCTCTGCCGTCTTTTTTTATTGTGAAATGCAAGTGTGGTCCAGTAGTTGCGCCATTTGTTGGCTTACCACTACTATCTTTATATGGATTATTTTTAACTCCATAAACATTTTTAGGACCAACTTGTCCAATAACTTGACCAGAATATACGTAATCTCCAATATCAACAATATAATTAGGTGAAACATGGTGATATATAAATTTAAGATTATTGTTTTCTATATGTATAGCATAACCGCCTGAACCATTAAAACCAATATATGATACAATTCCACTAAAAACAGCAACCAAATTTGTGCCAGCAGGTGCAGGAATATCAATTCCTTGATGAAATGAACTGGCACCAGCGGTGGGAGAGTTACGGTTTCCGAAATATGAACTTATTCTAGTATAACCAGGTATAGGCCAATAAAAAACAGAACCAGATATATTAAAACTTTCTAGTAATTCGGGATTAATTTCTAAATTAGAATTATTTGAAAATGTAGGAATAAAGAGTGTTGGAACAATTAAAATTATTGAGACAAAAGGAATAAGAGATTTAGAAACAATATTAAAAGACATAAAACCTCCAAGAAAAAGAATAAATTTGAATAAAAAATACAGACCTTGCCTCTGCAAAGTCTGTTTATTGGCAGGGGCACTAGGAGTCGAACCTAGCTCAGTGGTTTTGGAGACCATTATACTACCGATGTACTATGCCCCTATCTAATTAGTACATTATTTATCTTAACATATATTTTTATTATATGCAAGAGAGAAAAAGAAAATTATTATTTAAAAAATTAAAATTTTATATTAAACGTTGTGTACGAAATTATTAATTTGATATATAATATATTACATAAATTAAAAAATATGTAGAAATTAAATGAAATAAAATAGGAAGTGAAATAAAAATGTTTTTATCAAAAGCAGGAGAATATGAAGCATGTGGAATATTTACAATTAAGCATTTTATATTAATGGCAATAACAATTGTATCAATAATAGTAGCTTTAAAATATACGATAAAAAAAGATGTAAAGAATATAATAAGAAATTGTACAATATTTGTATGGATTTTTGAATGTATAAAAACAGCATTTAAAATTAGTACAGGAGGAATAGGTCATATTAATAATTGGGTTCCTTTGTATTATTGTTCTTTGTTACTTTATGCAGGAGGACTTAGTTCATTTTGTAAAGGAAAATTAAAAAGAGTAGGAGACGTATTTATAGCAACTGGTGGAATTGCAGGAGGAATTATATTTATATTATTTCCATATACATCACTACCTACTTATCCAATGTTCCATTTAGTAAGTATTCATAGTTTTATATATCATGGAATTATGCTATATTTAGCGTTGTTAGTAAATATAACTAATTATATTGAATTAGAAAAGAAGGATATAGTTTACTATTTTAGCATGGTTAGTATAATTTGTGCTATTGCATATATTGTGAACAATATATTTGATAGTAACTTAATGTTTATATCTCAAAACTTCCCAGGTATGCCGTTAGAAGTTTTATATAATCTAACTGGAAAATACTACACATTATTTACAATACTTTCACAATCAATTTTACCATTTTACACTATATATGGGCTAAGAAAATTAATACAAAGAAAAGTAAAATATACCAAAGAAATTAGCTAGACTTTTTTGACTTTATGTGTTATACTAAATAAGTACATGGGGATGTGCTTGGTTTCGACAGCAACCTAGAAGTATAAATAGCGAGTAGTGGATGGTCGCTTTGGCCACTATAAAAAAGCGAAATTAAAAATAAACGCTGATAATAGAGAATTAGCATACGCTGCCTAGTCGCGGCGACGTCTTACCAATAATTCCCACGTTATAGGATAAGGCGACGACTTAGTGGGAAACGAAGCTATTTGTTGTTTCACAAATAGTAGGTATTTTAGAAACTACCTTGTTTATAAGTTTGTTTGCTAACTTAAAATAAGGGAATTTTAATAACAAACTGAACTCGGAGAAGTTTATGTGGAAAGGTTGTTGGACAGGAGTTCGAATCTCCTCATCTCCACCAGTCAAAGCAGCATATATAGCTGCTTTTTTATTAATAAATATTTGGAGGGAAAATGAAAATTAAAAAATTTAGTGAGTTGAATAATGAAGAACTTAATAAAATAATAGATATTCATTATAATTATTGGAAGAAATTTAATCCTAAAATGATAAGAGAAAACACAGAATATAAATTTTCAGAATTATATACCAAAAACAAATTGCCGTTTGGAATTACATTATTAGATGATTACAACAATATTGTTGGTTTTTGTGTATTTAAATTAGAAAACTTAAAAAAATATCCAGATATATATCCATGGTTGTCAGACATAATGATATTGGAAGAGTATAGGGGTAGAGGATACGGAAGAATATTAATTTCAAATGGTGAAAAAATATTAAAAGAACTAGGATATGAAAAAGTATATATTTGGACAGATCAAGTACCAGATTTTTATAAAAAATTAGGATATAAATATAAACAAGTGGTAGAAAAAAATGAAGGCGGATATGGCGAATTATTCTATAAGAACTTAATATAAAACTAAAAGAGCATTTATTATTAATGCTCTTTTTGAATAGGAGTTGTCGAATTATGACGAACGATTTTTCTTGCAAAAAATGGAAATGTATTGTATTATTTAATTAAGTTTATTTATCTAACAGACAACTTAGGAAAGACACAAAATTAAAATTTTAATCTTTTTAATTTCCAACAAAAAGAATTAAAAATTAAATAGGAAAGGAGGTTCTATGCGTAAAATATTAAGATATATTTTAGGTGTTGTTTTTATTGCAATACTTTTATTAAGCATACCCTTTATATCTTCAAAAAAAGAATATGAATTAACACAAATAGAAGATGTAAAAACAGATGAGAATTATATAAATATTGTTTATGAAGAAAACGAAGAAATTATTGATGAAAGTATTTTAGGAATTTTAACAATAGATAAAATAGGGTTAAAAGCAAAAGTAAAGGAAGGTAGCACACAAGATATTTTAATGGAGTACATAGGTCATATGCCTGAAACTGCAAAGTATGAAGGAAATATTGGCTTAGCTGCTCATAATAGAGGTACGGAGTTTTCGTATTTTGCTAGACTTAATGAATTAGAAAAAGGAGACAAGATAATATATAAAACAAAGTTTTTTGAAAGAAAATATATAGTTACTAAAAAGAAAGTTATATATGATACAGATTGGTCAGATTTGCAAACAACAAAAGATAATAGAATAACTATGATTACGTGTATTGCAAATAAACCAAATCAAAGATTATGTGTTCAAGCCGTAGAAGAAAAATAAAGGAGGAATTTTTATGATAAAAAAATGGATAGTAATGTTTACGATTTTAATAACAATAATGAATGCGTTTATGCCAGTAGTAAATGCCATAAGCGAACTTACAAAAGCAAATTTAATATATGATCACAAATTAGATACTCATATTATGTACTATAACGAAGAAAAACAAGAATGGCGTAAAATTCAATTTGGATATATTTCATATAAAGAAGATGGGAAAAAGTATCCTGCATATTGTATAACAGTTGGAGCTAATGGCGTTGATGAAGAGGGTTCATATACAGTTACAACAGATAAACTATTAACAGATAAATTATTATACAACATTGTAATAAACGGATATCCATATAAAACAATTGAACAACTGGGTGTAGAAACAGAAGATGATGCATATGTTGCAACAAAACATGCAATTAAATGCGTTATGTTAGGCAGAGATGTGAAAAGTTTCTATAAAGCAGCTGATGTAAGAGGTGAAAAAATAATAAATGCAATATATGAAATAACAGAAAAAGGAAAAGCAGGTAATGCAGAATATAAAGAGCCAGTAATAGCCATAAATAAATTAGGAGATTTAATAGAAAATGGTAACTATTATTACCAAGAATATAGTGTAAATGCAGATGTAAATATTAGCCAATATACTGTGAAAAGCATAGAAAATTTTCCAGAAGGAAGCTATGTAGCAAATAATATAGGAGTGAGTAAAAATACATTCTCGCCATCTGAAAAATTTAGGATAATGATACCCAAAACAGAATTAGATAAAGATATATCAGGGAAAATTAATGTCGTAGCGGAATGTAAAACAAATGCAGTATTTTTCGGACAAGCACCTAAGAATACATTGCAAAATTATGCTGTAACTTGTAGTCCGTATGCAAGTTATGAATCAAGTACAGAATTTAATAAGACTACAAACACATCGAGTATAAAGATAGTAAAAAAAGATGCAGAAAGTTCTAACCCTATAAAAGATGTTGAATTTGGGTTGTATAACAATAATGATGAATATATAACAAGTGGCAAAACAAATACAAATGGAGTGGTTACTTTTAAAAATATATATCAAGGTACATATAAAATCAGAGAACTTACTGCAAACGAAAATTATGAAAAAGATGAAACGGTATATGAGATGAAAACAGAATACAATAAAGAAGTAAGTAGAACTATAACAAATACCCATAAAAAAGGAAATTTAAAAATAACAAAAGTTGATAAAGATGAAAATAATGTGGTGCTAGAAGGAATTGAATTTGATTTAATAGATTTAAATAAAAATAAAGTTGCACATTTGATTACAGATATAAATGGTGAAGCACAAATTAATAATATAAATATAGGGAGTTATACATTAAAAGAAACTAAAACAAAAGAAAACTATAATCTTTGTACAGATAATAATATAGAGGTTAAATGGAATGAAACAACAGAAATGACAATTCAAAATGAAAAGAAAAAAGGGCAAATCCAAATTACAAAACAAGATAAAGAAAATAATGAAATTAAATTAGAGGGTGTAGAATTCCAAATAATAGATAGTAATAACAATGTTGTGGATGAAATTAAAACTGATTTGGCAGGTGTAGGTATAACTAAAAGATTACCTATTGGAGAATATACAATTAAAGAAATAAGTTTAGGAGACAATGTGGAATACATATTGGAAGAAACAGAATATAAAACAAGAATAGAAGATGAAAAGATAACAGAACTAGTTATTGAAAACATACATAAAAAAGGAAACTTAAAGATTACAAAAGTGGATAAAGATGATAAAACCATTACATTAGGTGCAATAGAATTTAATTTAATAGATGCAAATGGAAAAATGATAGCACATTTAATAACAGATGTAAATGGTGAAGCATATATAGAAAATATAAATACAGGTGCATATACTTTAAGAGAAATTGTAACAAAGAAAGAATACAATTTGTGTGAAAATAAAGATATTATTGTAGAATGGAATAAAACGTCTGATATTGTAATAGAAAACGAAAAGAAAAAAGGCCAAATACAAATCACTAAACAAGATGCAAAAAAAGAAGAGATAAAACTTGAAGGTGTTAAATTTCATATATTAGATATAAACAACAAAGTGGTAGACGAAATAGTAACAGATAGTAAGGGTAAGGCTACATCTTCAAGGTTATTAATAGGTGAATATACAGTAAAAGAAGTAGACTTAGGAATTAACACAAATTATCTAATGAATAATGAAATTTATACATTGCAAGTCGAAAATGAAAAGGTTACAGAATTAGTTATAAAAAATGAACACAAAAAAGGAAGTTTAGAAATAACAAAAGTAGATAAAGATAATCCTGAGATTGTATTAGAAGGTGTTAAGTTTAAGATAACCGATAAAGACGGATTTACATACGAGGCTAAAACAAATGAACAAGGAGTCGTGATAGTTGAGGATATTAGAGTTGGAAATATATTAATTCGAGAGATAGAAACTAACCAAGGATATGAATTATTAGAAAATGAATTTAATGCAGAAGTTAAACACAATGAAATAACAAATGTTATAGTGGAAAATGAAAAATTAAAAGGACAAGTAGAAATATATAAAGCTGATAAAAATGATAGCAATATAAAAATACCTAATGTGGAATTTGAAATATTAGATAAAAATAATGAAGTGGTAGATAAGCTGGTTACTAATGAAAAAGGATATGCAATAAGTAAAAGATTACCGATTGGAAAATATCATTTAAAAGAAGTTAAAACAAATAGTAATTATGTATTAAATGAAAAAGTTATAACTATAAATATAAAAGCAAATGAAGTGGTAAAACTACAAATCGAAAACGAAAAAATAAGGGGTAAGATTCAAATAATAAAAACGAGCAGTAATGATAGCCCAATATTAGAAATTAAACAAGGAGAAAGTTTAAAAAATGTTGAGTTTGAAATATTTGATTTTAATAATGAATTAGTAGAAACTTTAATTACTGATGAATCAGGAAAAGCTATATCAAAAGATTTAGAAATAGGAAAATACATAGTAAAAGAAAAAGCTACAAACCGATATTATATATTAAATAAAAATGAATTTATTGTAAATATAGATAAAAATAATGAGGTTAAAGTTTTAGAAATAAAAAATGAAGCGGTAGTTCCAAACCTAAACATTGAAATAAGAGGGCAACAAACAGTAGAAAGAAATGAAGAGATAAAATACGAATTTGAAATTAAAAACACAAGTAATACTAAATTAGATGATTTCACTTGGATAGAATATATTCCTTATGAAGATAGTAAAGTAACCAAAATGATAACAGGAATATATAACGAAGATATAAATTATGAAATATATTACAAAACAAATCAAAATGATTATAGATTATTTAAAACTGTAAATAGTTTAACCAGTGAGTATTTAAGTTTTGATGAGCTAAATTTGGAAAATAAAGAAATAATTACTGAAATAAAAGTGGAATATAAAACAGTTTCAAAAGATTTTGAAGCAATAGTAAAACCAATTGTATATACAAAAATTGATAATGATGTAAAAAAAGATGATAAACTTGTAAACAACGCGAATTTATCAGGTAATATAGAAGAATATGTTGTTAGAGATAGTAGTAATTTTGAAACAATAATTATAGAAAAAGAAATTGTAAAAAAATTACCAAAAACCGGTTGCTAAAATTGTCAAAAAGAATTATAATAAAATTGACAAAACAACAATTTTAAAAAGGAGAAATGTATATGAAAGAAGAAGTGAAAATAGAAGAATTAAATGCAATGGAGTTACTTAAATTAATTTATGAAGAAGTAAAAGAAAATAGAGAAGAAATAAAAGATGTTAGAAAAGAACTAAATGATAAATTCAATTATTTAGATGAAAAAATTGACAATACACAAAATGCATTAGTTAAAGAAATTTCAGAAGAATTTAAGACTTTTTATGAGATAAGTGAAAAAAGAACAAATAATTTAGAAGAAAAAATAAATAGCGAAATAGAAGATAGAAAGATTGATGTTTCTAAGATAAAAGAATTTAATAGAATAATAATAAATGATATTAGAAGTAGAGTTGGTATTTTGGAAGAAGAAAGTGAAAAATATAACTTAAAATAATTAAAAAATTCTTCAAAATTATTTGACATTTTATACTTTTTAATAGATAATAATTGTATTAATATTACTAATGAATAAATAGCAAATAAACAAGGGAGGAAATATCGAATGTACATGTTTAATAGAATAACTGTAAATCCGCAGTTACCTAGTAGAATAAGCAAACTTATGGAAATATCAAATAACCTTTGGTGGTCTTGGAATACAGACTTTCTTAAAATTTTTAAAGAAATAGATGAAGATTTATGGGGAAAAGTTGGTAAAAACCCTGTTAAATTTTTAAAATTAGTTTCTCAGGAAAAGTTAGAAGCAGCAGTTTCTAATCCTTCTATATTAAAACAATATGATAAAATGGTAGAAGACTTTGAAGGATATATGAACAGCAAAAATACTTGGTTTTCTAGAAAATATCCAAATAATACAGAAAATTTAATAGCATATTTTTCAGCAGAATATGGTTTAGATGAAACTATACCAATTTATTCTGGTGGACTTGGAATATTATCTGGTGATCACTTAAAATCAGCAAGTGATTTGGGATTACCTTTTGTTGCTGTTGGACTTTTATATAAAAATGGATATTTCCACCAAAAAATAGATGCTAATGGAAATCAACAAAGTGTATATAAAGATATAGAATTAACAAATATGCCAATTAATCCTGTTAAAGACAAAAAAGGAGAAGACTTAAAAATTCTTTTAAAATTACCGGGAAAGAACTTATATTTAAAAGTTTGGAATATAAAAGTTGGTAGAGTTACATTATATCTATTAGACTCAGATATACCAGAAAATGATGATCCAAGCTATAAAGAAATTACTCTAAGATTATATGGCGGAGACCAAGAAATGAGAATTAAACAAGAAATAGTTCTTGGAATGGGTGGAGTAAACTTGTTAAAAACATTAGGATTAAATCCATCAGTTTACCATATGAATGAAGGACATTCTTCTTTCTTACTTCTAGAAGTAATGAAAAATATAATCAAAGAACAAAAAGTATCTTTTGATATAGCAAGAAGTATAACTTCTTCTCAAACAGTATTTACAACACACACACCAGTTCCAGCCGGAAATGATATATTCCCAATGGCATTAGTTGAAAAACATTTAAAAGGATACTGGACAAAACTTGGTATAGATAAAGAAACATTCTTGAAATTAGGAACAAAACCAAACGATACATTAGATGCAGGATTCAATATGGGAATTCTTGCACTAAAAATTGCAGGAAAGAAAAATGGTGTTAGTGAATTACATGGAGCTGTATCAAGAGAATTATTTGGAGATGTATGGCCTAATATTGCACCAAATGAATCACCAATCACACATATAACAAATGGTATACATACATGTACATGGCTTGCTCCAAACTTGAAACAATTATATAATAAATATCTAATGCCTTACTGGCAAGATTGTATACAAGTAGATGAGACATGGAAGAAAATAGAATGCATCCCAAATGATAAACTTTGGGAAGAGCACATGAAAAGAAAAGTAAAATTGTTTGAACTTGTTAAACAAAACATTACTACTACAATGAAAAATAACGGAAAAAACTATGATGAGATAAATGAAATTACATCAAAACTTAATCCAAATGCATTAACAATAGGATTCGCAAGAAGATTTGCTACATATAAAAGAGCAACATTAATATTTAGAGATTTAGAAAGAATAACTCAAATATTAAATAATACTGATAGACCAGTTCAAATAATATTTGCAGGGAAAGCGCACCCGGCAGATAAAGCAGGGCAAGATTTAATCAGATATATAAATGAAATATCTATGAAGCCACAATTTAAAGGAAAAATATTCATATTAGAAAACTACAATATAGGTGTAGCAAGATATTTAGTTAGTGGTGTTGATGTGTGGCTAAATAACCCAAGAAGACCAATGGAAGCTTCTGGAACAAGTGGACAGAAAGCATCTGTAAATGGTGTTATCAATTTTAGTGTACTAGATGGATGGTGGGCAGAAGGATATAACGGAGAAAACGGTTGGACAATTGGAACAAACGATGAATATGAATCTTATGAAATCCAAGATAATGCAGATTCAGCAAGCATCTATAATACATTAGAAGAAAAAATTATACCAGCATATTATGATAAAAATAGAAATGGTATATCAGATAAATGGATACAGTTAATGAAAAATTCAATTATATCAACAGGTGGAAAATATAGTACATCTAGAATGGTATGCGATTATACAGATAAGCTATATATGCCATTAGTTGAGTTAAATAATAAATATTATACTGATTTATCAAATGTTGAAAACTATAATGCTTGGAAAAATAGTATGAATTTAAATTGGGATAGCATAAAAATAGAACAATTTAATAACTTAGATAATATTTCAATAGATGCAGGTAATAATATTGAAGTTAATTGTAAAATAACATTACCAAATGATATTTCAGTAGATAATATAGATGTTGAAGTGTATGCAGGTAAAATAACAGAAAAAGGTACAATAGAGAATATAACTATAATACCAATGGAATTAATTGATAAAAATGACGAAACAAAAGAATATACATATAAAACAAAAATAGAATTAACAACAGGTGGAAATTATGGTTATACATTTAGAGTTATGCCAAAACACGAAATGTTATTAGATGCAGAAAATTTGAATCTAGTAAAATGGATAACAAAATAGCTTAGATTATTAAATAAGTTAGAGTATTGAAATGCTAAACAATGGATTTCAATCTCTAACTTTGTATATTTTTAATACAAATAGTAAAAAAATTATAAAAAAATAAAGTAAACTATTGAATATTAAATAAATGGTGTGATATAATAATCGATGTCTTTTAAAAAGAGGAAAGAGGGATAATAAAATGAAAAAAGAAAATTTAAGAAAAACAAAAATAGTTTGTACAATAGGACCAGCTAGTGAAAGCGAAGAAATGTTAACAAAATTAGTAAACACAGGAATGAATGTTGCAAGAATTAACTTCTCACATGGTGGATATGAAGAAAATGCTACAAAAATAGCTACAATTAAAAAAGTAAGAGAAACATTAAATAGGCCAATTCCTTTATGTTTAGATACAAAAGGTCCAGAAATAAGAACAGGAAAATTAGAATCAGGGGATGTAAAAGTAAAAATAGAAGAAGGACAAAAATTTACTTTCCTTTATGAAGATGTTATAGGAAATAATACAAAAGCATCTATCAGTTATAAAGGTTTATCAGAAGATGTTAAACCAGGTTCTACAATATTAGTAGACGATGGAGCTATCGAATTTAGAGTAGATGAAATAGTAGGTAAAGATGTTGTTTGTACAGCAGTAAATACAGGAATGTTAGGAAGTAGAAAAACTGTTAACGTACCTGGATTAGTATTAAATTTACCAGCATTATCAGAAAAAGATATAAATGACTTAACAAATGGTGTAAAAGCAGGATTTGATTATATATTTGCTTCATTTGTAAGAAGAGCAGATGACGTAATTCAAATGAGAAAATTATTAGATGACAATGGTGGTCAAGCTGTTAAAATAATAGCTAAAATCGAAAGCCAAGAAGGTATAGATAATTTCGAAGAAATATTAGAATTAGCTGATGGTATAATGGTAGCTCGTGGAGATATGGCGGTTGAAGTTCCATTTGAACAAGTTCCAGTTATCCAAAAAAGATTTATAAAAAGATGTAATGAAGTTGGAAAACCAATAATAACAGCAACACAAATGTTAGAATCAATGACATCTAACCCAAGACCAACAAGAGCAGAAGTTAGTGACGTTGCAAACGCTGTTTATGATAGAACAGGAGCTATAATGCTTTCAGGAGAATCTGCTATGGGTAAACACCCAGCATTATGTGTTGATACAATGGTTAAAATTTCTAAAACTGTCGAATCAGATTTAAATTACTGGAAAAGATTTGCTAATACAGAATTAGCTATGGATAGAAATGATATAAAAAGACATGTTGCATATATAGCAACAGCAACAGCTAAAAATTTAAATGCTGATGCAATAGTTGTATATACACACTGCGGAAATTCAGCAAGAAGATTAGCTGGTATGGGACCCGGATGCCCAATACTTGCTGTAACAGATGATGAAAAAACATTTAATCAATTAGGATTAGTATGGAATGTAACACCAGTATTAGTTACAGGAAAAGCATCAATAGATGAAACTGTTGAAGCTGGTATAGAAGAATTCAAAAAATTTGATATTTTAGAAAAAGGTGATATAGTAGTTATATCAGGAGGAGCTAAAATATTAAATACAAATTCTGAAAACCAAGTAATTGATGGAGTATTAAAAATATAATTTAATATATTAAAAAATATATAACAGACCAATTTGAAGTTGGTCTGTTTTTGTATTTCATTAACACTTTGTAGAAAAAAGTCATAATATATACTATAAACTTATTTAAAGGAGGAATAAATATGTTTTATAGAAAATGTAGCAAATGTTTCAAAAATTACAACAATTGTCCTTCTATGGAATATGATAAATGTGACTTAGAAGAAAACTGCTATGATGTTAGTAATTACCACTATGAAACAGATGCATGTAGCTGCGGATATGATGAAGATTATAACGGTTTTCCAGAATATCCAATGTATGCACAAAGCTATGTTCCAATTCAACAAATGAATCAAGTTTTTAGACCAGAAGTCGGTTTAAAGAAAGGAACTATATTTCCAGAATTAGTTAGTCCTTATTGCCCAAATCAATCAATAGAAGAAATTGAGTTTATTAAGATGACTAATAAAATAGGAGAGGGGTGTAATAAATAATGAATAATTATGATTGTGATGATATGAGACAAGAAGAAATGTTATGTAAGATTAAAGAATATCAATTTTCAATAATAGAATTAGGCCTTTATTTAGACACTCATCCAGAAGATGAAAAAGCTTTATGCTTACACAGACATTATGCAAATATTTTAAAAGATTTAATGGATAAATATCAAAAAGTATATGGACCATTAACAATAAACTATCCATGTAACAAATGGAGATGGCTAGAAGAACCATGGCCATGGGAAAGGAGAAGTGACTGTTAATTATGTGGAATTATCACAAAACATTGGAATATCCAATAAATGTTAAAAATAAAAATCCAAGACTTGCAAAGTTTATAATATCTCAATATGGAGGACCTGATGGCGAACTTGCAGCATCACTTAGATATTTATCTCAAAGATTTGGTATGCCAGACCAAAAATCAAAAGCTATATTAAATGATATAGGTACAGAGGAACTTGCTCACTTAGAAATGGTAGGAACAATAGTACACCAATTAACAGATGGTGTATCACCTGAGGAGATGGAAAGAGCAGGATTAGGTGCATATTATACAGACCATGGAAATGGAGTATATCCTCAGGCTGCTGCTGGTTGGCCATTTAATGCAGCTGTATTAGCTGTAAAAGGTGATCCAATAGCGGATTTACAAGAAGATTTAGCTGCTGAACAAAAAGCAAGAGCAACTTATGAAAAATTAATAGATTTATGTGCAGATGATCCAGATGTTATAGATCCATTAAAATTCCTAAGAGAAAGAGAAATAGTTCACTTCCAAAGATTTGGTGAAGCTCTTCGTGGAGTTCAAGATAAATTAGCACAAAAGAAATTCTATATGAATAATTTAAACAATTTAGTAGATAGAGATAACAATGTTATTTCATCAAAAAATGATTGTGGATGTAACTAGTAAAAAGAGAAAGCTTTAATTTTAAAAGCTTTCTTTTTCTATATAATTATGTTAAAATATTTAGTATAAATTATTAAAAGGAAAATAAAATGCAAAAATATTTAGATTTAAGAGAAGATAAAGATTATACAAAATTAAAAGATGTGGCTGAGATAATTAAAAATTGTGGAATAGTTGTATTTCCAACAGAAACAGTATATGGTATAGGCGCAAATGGCTTAGATAAAGATGCAGTAAAAAGGTTATACAAAGTAAAGCAAAGGCCAGTAGATAAAGCAATTAGCTTACTAGTAAGTAATGTAGAAATGATAGAACAATTAGCAAAAGATATAACTGATATGGAATATGTTTTAATAAAAGAGTTTTTTCCAGGTCCATTAACAATTATTTTAAATAAAAAAGATAATGTGCCAGATATAGTGACTGCTGGTGGAAGTACTGTTGGGGTTCGTATGCCAGAAAATGAAATTGCTTTAAGATTAATAGAATATGGAGGCGTTCCGATAGCTGCACCTAGTGCTAATATATCAGGTCATCCAAGTGGAACAGAATTAAATACTATTATAGATGAATTTAAAGAAAATGTGGATTGCTATATAGATGGCGGTAAAAGTAAAATAGGTGTTGCTTCTACTATTGTACAAGTAATAGATGGTGTACCACATATATTAAGAGAAGGTTCTATTACAAAAGAACAAATAGAAGAGGTTTGTAATAGGTATAAATAGTAGAAGATAAAAGCTTTTAGAGAGAACTAAAAGCTTTTTGTATGCCATAAGAGTTATCAATAGGACTTTTAAATAAATTAATTTTTGGGGGATTAAAAGTAAAAATTAGGAAAGCAAAAGTAAGTAAAATTAATATAATAATGCTAGATGATTTATTACAATCTATATGATTAAATGTTAGTATATATGTTATATATTCTCCTAAGATAACTGCAATGATAAATGTAGCTATATTTAGAAAATCATAATTTGTACCAATAATTCCAGTGTATGTATAGAAAAATATAATAGTAAAAAGCATAGCGCTAATAATACCAATTGTTTTAGCACATATATAACTTGGAAAATCATTTTTAAAAATAATGTATCCAACAATTAAAGTAATTAACATAGGAAAAAATATTAGTTTTAAATGTTCCCAAGTACTTTCATTAACAGCACTAAATAATCCTACAAAAATATTGTTGACAGACCATTCATATGCAAAGTGAAGTACTACTCCTAATATTAATGAAAAAATAGTTGAGAAAATTTGAAACTTAGAAAAGCTTTTATCATCTTTCATAAAATAACCTCCAATATAAATATATTAAGGTAAAAAGAAAAAATACGAATAAGGTGAATATTTATATAAAAGAAAAAGGAAGCCAAATTTGACTTCCTTTTAAATTACCTATTATCTTTTTTAAGTTTATCGGTTTATTTCCGAAGTAGAACCTGTACCGTTATGAGTAGCTATTATAGAGTTGATTTCTGCTAAGCTACTACATAATGTATCACCGGGAATGGTGTTCTTTAAAACACTGAAAGCGTTACCATATTGAAGTGCCTTAAAACAATCATAATTGTTACTGATAAGTCCATAAAGAACACCCGCAATGTAAGCATCGCCACTTCCTATACGGTCAATAACGTCTATGTTATTGTAAGGTTCTTCGGTATATACGGTATCGGTATTTGCATCATATACATAAGATGTAAAAGAATGCAATTTTGGTGAATGTACAGTTCTTTTAGTAGAACATACGATAGGAATATTGAAATCTCTTGAAAATTCTCTAAGAATTTCCTCGATAGGACCAGTCTTTTTGAAGGTCTTATTAGCAGTTTCTTCTGAACAGAAGAAAATATCTACATAAGGTAAAATTTCAGTTATGGTTTCACGTGCTAAGGTTTCATCCCATAAATTAGCTCTGAAATTTACATCAAACGATATTTTTACTCCTGCTTGATGAAAACGCTTAATTATTTCAATTGTATTTTTTCGTATTTGTTCTCCCAGTGCAAGAGTGATTCCGGTTGTATGGAATACCTTAGAAGAATTGAACATATCAGAATCAATATCTTCTAATTTTAAATTACAGAAAGAAGAGTTCTTTCTGTCATATACTACACTGGGCTTTCTGGGGTAAGCGCCTGCTTCTGAGTAATAGATAGCAAGCCTTGCGTCATCTGAGTGATCGTAAATTAATAAGTCATCACTTACACCGAAGGAGCGCAAAGAATTTTTGACATAAACACCCAAATCATTATCAGGTATTTTTGTAATCATTCCTGTACGAAGACCTACGTTTGAAAGTGCTGTAACAACATTTAATTCAGCACCACCTATTTGACGTTTGAATTCATCACAACGAGATAACCGCTCGTTACGGTCAGAAGGAGAAAGTCTACATATGATTTCTCCTAAGGATACGACTTCAAAAGCTTCATTAAACATAATATTTCTCCTTTAATTAAATTATTAAGATAATAGGGTAAACATTAGATTTGCTTCAAACTAAATAAAGTTTGAAATTAATAAAATAATGTTTATAAGATTATATCATACTAATTATGTAAATGCAATGTAAAAGAATTAGAAAAATATATAAAAAAGTATTGCAATTACAATTGATTTCTGGTATAATCTAATGGTTATTAAAAAATTACACATAAGGTCAGTTAATCCTAGTGCCTAAGATCTTAGGTTGGTAACCTAACGTAAACCTTGTGGAAGTGAAACTAAAAGGAGGAATTTAAAATGGCAGTAGTTGCAATGAAACAATTACTAGAAGCAGATATTCATTTTGGGCATCAAACAAGAAGATGGGATCCTAAAATGTCTGAGTACATTTTCCAAGCTAGAAACGGAATCCACATCATCGATTTACAAAAGACTTCAAAGAAAATTGACGAAGCATATGCATTCGTTAGAGAACAAGTTGAAGCAGGAAAAAATGTTCTATTTGTAGGAACTAAAAAACAAGCACAAGAATGCATGAAAGAAGCAGCAATAACTTGTGGAATGTTCTACATTGATCAAAGATGGTTAGGAGGAATGTTAACTAACTTCAAAACAATTAGAACAAGAGTTGAAAGACTTAAAAAATTAGAAGCTATGGAACAAGATGGTACTTTTGAAGTATTACCTAAAAAAGAAGTTATTCTTTTAAAGAAAGAAATGGCTAAATTAGAAACTAACTTAGGTGGAATCAAAGATATGGAAGAATTACCAGGAGTAATATTCATAGTAGATTCTAAAAAAGAAGAAATAGCTATAAAAGAAGCTAATAAATTAAATATTCCAGTAGTAGGATTAGTAGATACAAACTGTAGCCCAGAAAATATCGACTATGTAATACCAGGAAATGATGATGCTATTCGTTCAGTAAAATTAATAGCACAAGTAATAGCTAATGCTGTTATAGAAGCAAAACAAGGTGAAGCAATAGATTTAACTGTTGATTCAGAAGAAAACAAAGAAGAATCTATGGAAGAAGTTGTTTCAAACAGCGAAGAAATAGTAGAAGAATAATTTAAGAATATATTAAGGCGGCATAGTTTAAATCTGCCGCCTATATTTAAATAAAAATTCAAAAGATTATTAAAGGAGGAATTAGTAATATGATTACAGCAAGCCAAGTAAAAGATTTAAGAGAAAAAACTGGTGCAGGAATGATGGACTGTAAAAAAGTTTTAACAGAAACTGATGGAGATATGGAAAAAGCTATCGAATTATTAAGAGAAAGAGGAATAGCAAAAGCTGCTAAAAAATCTGATAGAGTTGCAGCAGAAGGTTTAGTTACAGCATTTGTATCAGAAGATGGTAAAGTAGGAGCTGTTGCTGAAATAAATGCAGAAACAGATTTCGTTGCTAAAAATGAAGAATTTAGAACATTTGCTAATGATATAGCAAAACAAGTAGCTATAAAAGCTCCAAAAGATGTAGAAGAATTATTAGCTCAAACATTTATAAATGATGAAACTAAAACTGTAAATGAAGTTTTAACAAACAAAATAGCTACAATAGGTGAAAATATGTCAATAAGAAGATTCGAAAGATTCGAAGGAGCAGGATTAGTAGAATCATATATCCATGGAGATGGAAAAATAGGTGTTTTAGTAGAATTAGAAGGTGGAGATACTGAACTTGCAAAAGATATTTGTATGCAAATAGCTGCTGCAAGACCAGAATTCTTAGATAAAGAATCAGTTCCAGCCGACAGACTAGAAAAAGAAATGGAAATCCTAAAAGCACAAGCTATGAATGAAGGAAAACCAGAAGCAATAGCTGAAAAAATAGTTTTAGGAAGAGTTGGAAAATTTTATAGCGAAATATGCTTAGTAGAGCAAGAATTCGTTAAAAATCCAGATATGAAAGTTAAAGAATTAGTTGCTTCTAAAAATGCAAAAATAGTAAGATATGCTAGATTTGAAAAAGGTGAAGGAATCGAGAAAAAAGAAGAAAACTTTGCAGAAGAAGTAATGAAACAAATAAAATAAGAATATAAATAAAACATTAAAAGCCCGCTTATATAAGTTATTAAATAATCAATAATTTATATAAGCGGGCTTTTGTTTTGTGAAAATTTTTGAAAAAATTAAAATTAGTTAGTAGCTAAAATTTTAGAACTTCTGAAATAATCTTCTAATTTTGAAATTCTTTGTCTGTAATCAAAACTTTCTGCGTTTAATTGAGCAATAAATTTACTAAAAACAGCATGGCTTTCAGAATTTGATACGAAAGAATCAAATAATGCATTTAGTTTTAACATACATTCGTGTTCGAATTTCGCTAAATTTTGACCTTGAATTTTAAGAATGTCTTGTGTATCACGTACATCCTTAGTAAGATTGTTAATTAGAATTGTGTTGTTATCAACCTTTTCAGTAAGATTGTTAATTAGAGTTGTGTTGTTATCAACCCTTTCAGTAAGATTGCTTATTGAAGCTGTATTGTTATCAACCTTATCTTCTAATTGTCCTACTTTTTTAGAAAGATTACCAACTTCTACTTTTAATTCATCTAATACTTTTAATTTTTTCAAAACTACTTTTTCAAATTCTACTGACATAAATTTCACCTCCTTACAATTAATGTAAATGTATTATATTAATCATGCATCAAAAAGTCAATAATAAATCTTAAAAATATAAATAATTTTATAATATTTTGAAATTAAAAAATAGTAAATATTTAGTAATAAAGTGTTGACATTTAAAAAGGGAAAGTATAAAATAATATCAAATAAAAATACAAAAGAAAAGTGAGGAACGAAAAATGGCTGAAACCGTTGCAAGAGTACACACACACACACACACACACACACAAGGTGATTTAATAAATAAAAAAGAAGCAAGCATAGAATATGCTTTATTAAATATACGAATAAAAGATAGGTAAAATATTTACCTGTCTTTTTTGCGTTTAAAAATAAATTAGTTATTAATGTTAAAGATGTTAAATCCATTCTAAT
>JAZSPC010000031.1:0-3270 GCA_045537285.1 Clostridia bacterium | reverse complement strand
TTATATTCAATACAAGGCAACAGTGTAAATATATCAAAATCATACAACAAAGATGGAAAATATTTATCATTAATACAAACAAAAGTAAATGATATTAATGATAGTGCAAAACTTACTGTTTACAAAAGTGATAATGAAGGACTTGCAATAATAGAATCAGGAGATAGCAAAACAACTATATTAAATAATAATGTAATTGGTGGAATATATTTAAATACGTTTAGCAATCTTTATGACGGCGACATATTGCAAAAATTATTTTTTTCAGCTATAACAAGAATATCAACAGAAGAATGCAATAATATAGAATGTTATTATATAGAAATATCTAGTGGCTGGAAAGTATGGATAGATAAAGAAAATGGAACAATAGTAAGAGAAATAAATGGTGGTTTTGTAACAGAAAGACGTTATGAATTTGATGTAGTAAAAGATGAAGATATTGTTAAACCTGATATATCAGATTGTGAAATGGAAAAATAATAATTATAAAGCAGAGATTTAATCTCTGCTTTAATTATTTACAAGCAAATGTTTTTATTATATAATTTTTATGAAAGATAAAAAAACCGTAGACTTGAAATACAAATCTACGGAAAATCTGTTGAGTGATGCTTGGGTTTAATTAGCTATAACTATGGTAACAAATTGAATTTAGATTAATAAATCCAACAGTTAATTCGCCCAGAAGATGGAGTAGTATTATTTAAGCTAACAATCCAATAATCTACGCGATAGGTGCCAACCTGTCCATATGGGAAATAGAGATTATGCCATTCATCCTTGTTAGCCATAGTAATTCGTGTACTATCACTATTGTCGGCAGTTCCCCAAGCAAATGTGCCATCAGGATGCCAAAGTTGCACAATAACTCCTGTATTGGAATCGAAATTTTCAATATTGAAGGTAACCTGTGCATAAGGCCAATAAGAACCTGTTACATTAACATAGAAACTACCAGAGGTAGCTTCAGCAGCATTACACCAATGCCAACCATAGCCACTTAAAGTACCACGAGGGGTAATACCTTCGGTGGAAGTTTCGGATACGGTTACTGTTTCAGCAACAGTTGCTTGCGGTTCTGCTGCAAAAGCAGTTGTTCCGAGAGTACAAGTTAGAAGCATGGCAAAAGCCAAAATGATACCTAATTTTTTCATTGTAAAATTCCTCCTGTAATATTATTAAGCATCTCTCAACAGATTTTTAGCTTAGTTAGAACGGTTACAACCATTCTTGATACATAAGCGTAAATAAAATTATAATAGAATAAACGACAAAAGTAAATAAAAAATTACAAAAAATGTAAATAAAATATCGACAAAAAATGACAGAAAATACCAAAAAAGAACAAGAAAGGAGATTATATGGATAATAAGAAAGAGTGGGAAGAACTGGAAAAATGGAATACACAGAGAATTATAAATGAAAAAGAAAAATCAAAATTTTATTTTGAAGAATTTAATAAAAATCAAAATGTAGACACTTTGGTAAAGGGATTAAAAATTAGTGGTAATGTTATTAAAACAATTACACTAATAATTATTTTAATTATTGTAGTTATATCATTAATACTAATAAAGGATTTCTTATCATATTTAAGAGGAAAAGTTGCAATAGATGTAGTGCCAACCATACAAAATATGTATGGTATAAATGTAAAGGTTATTTCAAAGAATGTAAACAAAGAAGGTGATGGAATTTATAGGTTGCAAGTAAAGCAAGATAATATACAATTTAATGCTATAAAACAAGGAAAAGCTTTAAAAGAAGATTTTTTAGATCGAATACATAAATATTATTTTGAAAATTGGAATAGTACAAATAAAGGAAAATTTAAAGTAAAAGAAGTAATTAATAATGAAATAATGGAATATGATACTTATATAGAAATAACTAATTATGAAGAAATCGAAAATGTAGTAAATACTATGTTTGAGTTTGAGAATTTTTGTGGAGTCAAATATTTTAGAATGTGGAATATTTATGTAATAATAGATGGGAAGAAAGTCTTCCCTTATACAAATACCACTTCAACGAGTGAAGAGGTAATTAATTATATAAAAAATATATATAATTATAATATAACCTAAAAAATTTGTTTAACTGAATCTATGATATGAGATAACAAACCTATTCTTACAATTAAAGTATGAATAGGTTTGTTTTTTATTGTGCAACGAAAATCCCCTTTTTACAGGGGGTTCTAAAAGCTTCTAGCTATGAGTAAAAAAATTCCTTCTTTTTGATATAATAATTGTGGTCGCCAACCCACAAAAAATCAAAAAGGAGGAATTTATCATGAAAGACAGTAATAGTTTAGCACATAGTACATGGAATTGCAAATACCATTTAATATTTGCACCGAAATACAGACGAATGGAAATATTACGGAAAAATAAGAAAAGATATAGGAACAATAATAAGTAGATTATGTGAGCAAAAGGGTATCGAGATAATAGAAGCAGAGTTATGCCCAGACCATATACATATGCTAGTTAGTATACCGCCAAAATATAGTGTATCAAGTATAATGGGATATATAAAAGGAAAGAGTAGTTTAATGATTTTTGATAGACACGCAAATTACAAGTATAAATATGGAGATAGGCACTTTGGGTGTAGAGGCTATTATGTAGATACAGTAGGCAAGAATAAGAAAGCAATAGAAGAATACATAAGAAAACAATTACAGGAAGATATAGCCGAAGATCAAATAAGTATAAAGGAATATGTAGATCCTTTTGAAAAAGAAGAGAAAGAAAAAAGAGAAAAAATAAAAAAAGGATTAGGACTACTTAAGTGGTAGCCTGAGAAAGAAATGCGGTTGGCATACCGTTCAAAAGGGATTTAGCCCAGAAGTGTCAGAACAAAAGCCTTCTAGGTTAAGAGCAAACCAACAGTTTTACCGGTGGTTATGATTTTGGAAATTTACATAAATTTGCAAAAGTGCATAAAAAATGGTATAATATAGATATATGTAAAAAAGCAAAATAAACGAAAGTTTATGACGCAAAGCCTAAGGTCTAAAAGCATTTATGCTTATGATAGCTTGGTTGCACGAAAGAAAAGGGGGAATTCTTATGGAAAAGAAAAAAATGAAATTATGGAAAAAAATATTATTAGTGATACTGGCTATATTCATACTATTTTCAATATATGTAATAAGAAATTTTATAATACTTTCTAATATTATAAATACATCAAAAGAATATGCAACTAAAACTAATTATATAGCTAATTTATATTCAATACAAGGCAACAGTGTAAATA
>JAZSPC010000014.1:0-6797 GCA_045537285.1 Clostridia bacterium | reverse complement strand
AATGTAGATTCAGAAAAAGAAAACATGATTATGAAATTTTCTGATGAATATATCTATTTCTTAAATAAAGGAAAAACAGAAAGAGAATGTGTAGCATTCGCTAAAAAAATGTTAGATGAAAATGGATTTAAATGTATATGTGAATATGAAAATTTAAAACCGGGAGATAAAGTATACTATATCAATAGAGATAAAAGTGTATACATGGCAGTTATAGGTAAAGAAAAATTAGAAAATGGATTAAATGTTATTGGAGCGCATGTTGATACTCCAAGATTAGATTTAAAACCAAATCCATTATATGAAGATGGAGGATTTGCATATTTTAAAACACATTATTATGGTGGAATTAAAAAATATCAATGGACAGCAATTCCTTTGGCGATACATGGGGTTATAGTTAAAACAAATGGAGAAAAAATAAATGTAAATGTAGGTGAACACGAAGAAGACCCAATATTTACAATAACAGACCTTTTACCACATTTAGCACAAGAACAAATGGAAAGAAAACTAAAAGAAGGCATAAAAGGTGAAGATCTAAATCTTCTTATAGGAAGTGTGCCATATAATGATAAAGAAGTAAGTGAAAAAGTAAAATTAAATATATTAAACATATTAAACAAAAAATATGGAATAGTAGAAGCAGATTTTCTAAGCTCAGAATTAGAAATAGTACCAGCATTTAAAGCAAGAAGTTTAGGATTTGACAGTAGCATGGTTGCAGGATATGGCCAAGATGATAGAGTATGTGCATATACATCAATAAGAGCTCTTTTAGATACAAAAACACCTGAAAGAACAGCGGTATGCATATTATCAGATAAAGAAGAAGTAGGAAGTATGGGAAATACAGGAATGGAATCATTAGTATTTGATTATTTCATTTCTGAAATCTTAAATAAAACAGGAGAAAATAGACCTGATTTAATAAGAAAAGTGTTCTGCAATTCAAGAATGTTATCATCAGATGTAGATGCAGGATATGACCCAATTTATGCTTCTGTATCAGATACAAAGAATGCTGGATATTTGGGAAAAGGTATTGGACTTACTAAATATACGGGTGCAAGAGGAAAATCAGGAGCATCTGATGCTAATGCTGAGTTTGTAGCAGAAGTAAGAAATATGTTAGAAAGAAACAGAATACCATACCAATTAACAGAACTTGGTAAAGTTGATATTGGTGGTGGAGGAACAATTGCATACATCTTAGCAAACAAAGGTGTTGATGTAATAGATTGTGGTGTTCCAGTCCTTTCAATGCACGCACCTTATGAAGTAACTTCAAAATTTGATGTTTACTGTGCATATGAAACATATAAAGCATTTTGGAATTAGAATTTAAAAATTAAAGAGTAACTAATTTAATAGTTACTCTTTTTGTATATCAAAATAAAAATAACACCTTAATAGGTGTTACTCTTATTTATTTTCTTCACTTTTTACAGCCATAGCTTCTTTTCCATCATAGTATCCACAGTTAGAACATACTCTGTGTGGTAAAACTGGTTCATGACAGTGTGAACAAGTAGCTATACTTGGTTTTTCTAATTTCCATGTAGATCTTTTTAAATGAGTTCTAGCTTTTGACCATCTTCTTTTTGGTTGTGCCATTATAAATCCCTCCTCTGAATGCGATATTTCTATCTATATAAAATTAAAAACTAATTAAGTCACTATAAAAGTATACAATTTTTTTTAACCTTTGACAAGAGAGATGGGAATTTTTTTACCTTTAACTTGAAAATATACGTAAAATATAGTAAAATATTTACATTAAAGGTTAATATACCTTTGTATATTCATACTAAAAATTAAAAAGGAGAAGAAACAGATGAAAAAGCGGACTTCAAGAAAACTTTTTAAGTATATTTCTGGTAATGTAACAGTTAAATCAGAAATAGAACTAAATGGCGAACAGTTAATCAAAGTTTGCGAAACAGCCTTAGAAATACAATCTGCAATAAGTTATTCACATGCTAATTGGATAGCAGAAAAAATTTATAATGGATTGCAAGATATTTCTAGCGTTGAGATTTTTGGTAAGAATGAAAAAGTTTTGGTTAAAATTAATAAGTGATTCGTCTAAGTATGATTAATAAAAGATGTGGAAAAAAACTACATCTTTTATTTTTTCTTTAAATAAGTATTTTCAATATTTTTAAAGTATGATATAATTTTAAACGATTAAAATCTAAATAACATTTTAGAAAGGAAGTAAAAATGTCAAAACCAATAGTAGCTATAATAGGGAAACCGAATGTTGGTAAATCAACTTTTTTTAATTATATTGTTGGTCAAAGAATTTCTATTGTAGAAGATACGCCAGGAGTTACAAGGGATAGAGTATACTCTGAAACTGCTTGGAGAGATAGAATGTTTACTGTTGTGGATACAGCAGGAATTGAGCCAGAAACAGATGATATAATTATTAATCAAATGCGTAAACAAGCTGAAATAGCAATACAAATAGCAGATGTTATAATTTTCTTAACAGATATTAAACAAGGTGTAACAGCAGCAGATAAAGATATTGCATTAATGCTTAAAAAATCTAAAAAGAAAATAGTTCTTGTTTGTAACAAAGCAGATAATTTTGGAGATACACCAAATGAAATATATGAATTCTATAACTTAGGATTAGGTGAACCACTTGCAATTTCAGCAGCAAATGCAAAAGGAATAGGAGATGTTTTAGATAAAGTATATAATCTATTACCAGATAAAGCAGCAGATGAAGAAGAAAACGAAATCATAAAAGTTGCTGTAATCGGTAAACCAAATGTAGGTAAATCTTCATTAGTAAACAGAATTTTAGGAGAAGAAAGATTAATAGTAAGTGATATCGCAGGAACTACAAGGGATGCAATAGATTCAAATTTTGAAAATGAATTTGGTAAATATACTTTTATAGATACGGCAGGTGTTAGAAGAAAGAGTAAAATAAAAGAAAATATTGAAAAATTTAGCATAATGAGAACATTATTTGCTATTGAAAGAAGTGACGTGTGTCTACTTATGATAGATGGAACAGAAGGTGTAACAGACCAAGATGCAAAAATAGCAGGAGAAGCACATGAAGCTGGTAAAGGTGTAATAATTGTTGTAAATAAATGGGATGATGTAGAAAAAGATAATAACACTACTGAAAGATACAAAAAAGATATTTATGATAAATTATCATATTTAAATTATGCACCAATTATATTTATATCTGCTAAAACAGGCCAAAGAGTAAATAAATTATTTGAAGTTATAAATCAAGTTGCAGCAAATAATGCAATGAGAATGAACACATCAGTTATAAATCAAGTACTAAATGAAGCAATAGCATTAGTACAACCACCAACTGATAAAGGAAAAAGATTAAAAATCTTCTATATGACACAAGCATCTACAAAACCACCAACATTTGTTGTATTTGTAAATGATAAGGATTTATTCCATTTTTCATATGAAAGATATTTAATAAATCAATTAAGAAAAGAATTTGGGCTTCAAGGTACGCCGATAAGAATAATAGTAAGAGAAAAGAATGAAAAAGATGTTTAAAAGGGGGAAAAACAAATGATACCATATTATATAATAATGGGAATAATAGCTTACTTAATAGGGAGTGTAAACTTTTCAGTATTAATAAGTAAAAAAGTAGCAGGATTTGATTTAAGAGAAAAAGGAAGTGGTAATGCGGGCACCACAAATATGTTAAGAACAGTAGGAAAAGGAGCAGCGGTAGTAGTACTAATATTAGATATATTAAAGGGAGTAGTAGCAATATGGGTAGCAATAGGATATGGAAATTTAGTTGCTTGGCTTGCGAAACTTTCAATAGATAATTCAATATTAGTTCAAGTTGCAGGTGTATTTGTAATAATTGGGCATACATATCCAATATATTTTGGATTCAAAGGTGGAAAAGGTGTAGCAACAGCACTTGGGATATTGCTTACTACAAATTATCAAATAGGATTAATTTGCTTAGTATTTGCAATAGTTTTAATGATTTTAACACAAATGGTTTCAGTAGGCTCATTGGGAGCTGCAATACTATATCCAGTTTTAACAGCTTTTTTATCAAATGAAAACTTTATAGTACCTGGAAATTATCTTGTATATAGTATAATAGTGGCCTTAATTGTAATATTTAACCATAGAAGCAATGTTAAAAGATTATTAAACGGAACTGAAAATAAAATATCTTTCAAGAAAAAAGAGGAGGCTTAAAATTATGAGTAATATAGCAATAATAGGAAGTGGAAGCTGGGGAGTAGCCTTAGCAGTACATATGGCCGAACTTGGACACAATGTAAAAATATGGTCTTTTTCAAAAGATGAAGCTGACTTAATTAATAATGAAAGAAAATGTAAATTCTTACCAGAAATTATATTACCAAATAATATAGAGTGTACACAAAGTTTTGAAGAATGTGTAAAAGATTCAGAATATATATTCCATGTAACACCTTCAAAAGTTGTAAGAAATACAGTAAAACAATATAAAGAATTTGTGCGAAATCAACCAGTTATAATGTGTTCAAAAGGTTTCGAAACAGAAACTTTAAATACATTGGCTGAAATTTTACAAGAAGAATTACCTAATAACCCAATAGCAGTATTTTCAGGTCCAAGCCATGCAGAAGAAGTATCAAGAGCAGTTCCAACTGCTATGGTACTAGCATCAAAAAACAATAAAATATTAAGTGAACTACAAGGTTTACTTATGAACGAAAATATGAGAATCTATTTATCAAATGATGTTAAAGGCGTTGAACTTGGTGGAGCTTTAAAAAATATAATAGCTTTTTGCGCTGGTATTTTAGTTGGTATGGAATTAGGAGATAATTCATTTGCAGCACTTATAACAAGAGGGTTAACTGAAATTGCAAGACTTGGTACAGCATTAGGTGGAAAAACTGAAACTTTTTATGGTTTATCAGGTTTAGGAGATTTAGTTGTAACATGTTCAAGTCAATTTAGTAGAAATAGAAAAGCTGGAATGTTAATTGGAGAAGGGAAAACAATAGAAGAAACACGTCAAGAAGTAGGAATGACAATTGAAAGTATTGATAATATAGATGTTGCATACAAATTAGGAAAAATGTATGGAATTGACATGCCAATAGTAAATATAGTATATGATGTTTTATATAATGGATTACAACCAAGAGAAGGCGTTAAAAAATTAATGATGCGTGACAAAAAATTTGAATAATTTATAATTTTTTGGTAAAATATATTATATATGAAACGTAATATAAAACGGAGGTAATAATTATGGATTTTTTAAATAAATTAAAAAACGCAGCAAATAAAACCTACAAAAGTGCAAGTCAAAAGACGGGAGAACTTGCAAAAGAAGCTAAACTAAAAATGAAAATGAATGAAAACAGAGCTAAAATCAAAGATTTATATGAAGAAATAGGTAAAATAATTTATCAAAAACATATTCATGGAGAAGAAGTAAAAATAAAAGAAGATCTTAATACTTATTGCTCTCAAATTGATGAAATATCAAAATTACAAGAAAAATTACAAGAAGAATTATTAACTTTAAAAAATAAAAGAATATGTGAAAATTGTTATACAGAAATAGAATTAAATGTTAAATATTGTCCACACTGTGGATTTGAGCAAGCGACAGAACAAGTTGAAGATATAAACGAAGAAGATATAGAAGAAATAGTAGAAGATGATAAAGACGAATAAAAATTAAGCGTAACAAATTTGTTACGCTTAATTTAATTCTTGTGTTGTTAATAAGTAATTAATATGATAAAATATACTTATAAAAAAATATGGAGATATAATATGAAAAAAGTTATTATTAGTGATTATGACAAAACATTTTATATAAATGATGAAGATATTGAAAAAAACAAAAAAATAATTAGTCAATTTATGAAACAAGGTAACCTCTTTATAATAGCAACCGGAAGAAGTTTTTTTGATTTTAAAAATAAAGTTGCAACATACAATTTGGAATATGATTATGTAATATTAAATCATGGTGCTACCATATTGGATAATAACGATAATATTCTATATAATGCATCAATAAATAATAATACTATTAAAAATATAAAACAAGATTTACAACTTTCAAAATCTATTAAACATTTTTGTTGTAGTAAATTAGAAAGTAGGGTAGATTTTAATTATAAAGATTTAACAAAAATAAACGTAAAATACAATGAAGAAAATGATGCAATTAATATAAATAACCAGATTAATAAAAAATATAATGATTATATAAATTCTTACTATATAGGAAATAATTCGTTAGAAATAATTTCTAATGGAACTAATAAATCAAAAGCTATTAAGTTATTAATAAACAAACTAGGAATAAACACTAGTGAAATTTATACCATTGGGGATGGAAATAGTGATATACAAATGGTAAAGGATTTTAAAGGATACTGTATGAGAGATTCTGTAAAAGAATTAAAAGATGTAGCTATCAAAGAATATGACAGTGTATCTAAATTGGTAAAAGATATTTTAAATAATATTGTTTAGACATTAAAAGATAGATTATTAAAAAAATCTATCTTTTTTAATATGGAAATCTTTCATAAATATATCTAATAAGCCTATCTGCATTATATTGTGTAACATTTATATACACACCTTTGTCTAAACTAATCCACATATTTATTTTATACTTATCATTATTTTCTATATAAGCACCAATTAAATCTGTCATTTCAACAGGGTTATCAAAAGATAAATTATATTTTAAATCATTTGGTAATTCTATTTTTCTATTATAAAAAGAAGATAAAAACCTATTT
>JAZSPC010000007.1:0-14787 GCA_045537285.1 Clostridia bacterium | reverse complement strand
TCTTTATTGTTCTATTATTAAGTATTTCCCTAATATTAGCAAATAATGTAGGAAATAAAGAGAATATCGCAATTAATAAAGAAAAGATATATTATGAAATTAGATATTTTGACAACGAGATTATATATATGTCCAGATTATTAAATATTAATGAAACACAAATTAATTGGAAAGATTTATTAAATCATACAAATAATCTATATAATTATTGGAATTCGGCTATATTAGATTTTAATAATTTGAATATAGATAAAAAAGATTTAACAAATTTTAGTAAAGAATTAGATGAATTAACTATTTCAATAAAATATATGGATAAAAAAGCAGTATTATCTAATTTAAGCGATTTGTATAATAAATTAATTATATATTCAGATGATTTAAATTATGAAAATTATCAAAACACTTTATTAACAAAATACAATTTACTATTAGCAAGTTCGGTTATTGAAACTGGAAATTGGACACTGGCTCACGAATATGTTTTAAAAGCTTCTAACAACGTATATAAAGTCTTTAATCAAATAAATATTAATCCATATAAACAATACAACATTAATCAAGCATATGTAGCTATAAAAGAAATGGAAGAACTAATTAAAATCAAAGACGTAGATGTGTTTAATATAAAATATAATATCGCTATTCAAAAATTAGAAAATATTTAAATTTGACTTTTAATTAAAAAAATAGTAAAATAATAAAAGAGTAAATTGAATAGTCGCTGGTAGATTTCGAAAGGAACTACGAGAGGAAAGTCCGGGCTCCATAGAGCGATAATGCTGGTTAACGGCCAGTAAAGGTAACTTTAAGGAAAGTGCAACAGAAAATAACCGCCCGTTTGGGTAAGGATGAAAAGGCGAGGTAAGAGCTCACCGCTGGTATGGTGACATACTGGGCTGTGTAAACCCCATTTGGAGCAACACCTAATAAAGAAGGATAAGACTGCTCGTCATCTTCTTGAATTGGTGGCTTGAAGCATATAGTAATATATGTTCTAGATAAATGACTATTCACGACAGAACCCGGCTTATAGATTTACTTATATAAATCAAAAAAGATAGGCTTAAACCTATCTTTTTTGTTTTTTAAAATATTAAGTTCTCAATATCTTGGGGGATTTTGGTTTTAATTTCCATGTGTTTCCTATTAATAGGATGAATAAATCTTATTTTATATGAATGTAAAGCTTGCCTATTAATTTTTTCACTCTTTTTTCCATACAAATCATCACCAAGTATTGAATGCCCAATGTGATTTGTGTGTACTCTAATTTGATGAGTTCTACCAGTTTTTAAAGTGCACTTTATTAATGAATAATTATCAAAAGTTTTTAATAATTCAATAATTGTTATAGCTGAATCACCATCAGGTGATATACATCTTTCTATAATACTATTATTTTTTCGTGCGATAGGAGCGTCAATATTTTGTTTTGCTTTATTAATAATTCCATCAACCAAAGCAATATATTCTTTCTCAAAAATATTTAATTTCATTTGCTTTATTAAGCATTCTTGTACGTATTCATTTTTCGCAAATATAACAATTCCAGAAGTATTCTTATCCAATCTATTTACTGGCCTAATTTTTCTTTTTAATCCAATAGAATTAAAATAGTATTTAACACCATTAGATAAACTATCTTCATAATGGTCCATAGATGGGTGTACTGGCATAAATGGCGGTTTATTCAATATTAATAAAGCATCATCTTCATATAATATATTTAAATCGATTTTAGTCGGAACAATATTGTCACTTGATTCGTCAAAATTCAAATCTACTGATATAATGTCATCTATTTCTAATTTTTGATGTACAAATGTAGGTCTATTATTTAAATATATCTGTTTTGATTTTTTAAGCTTAATAATAAGTCTATCAGATATATCAAATTCTTCTTTTAAAACTTGTTTTACATTTCCATATTTAGTTAAATTATTTACAATATATTCTAATTTCATAACGAATTAAGTATATATAAAATTATTTTTAAAGTCAATTGTAAATATAATATAATTGTGGTAAAATATTATGGTATTTATTGGAGGATAAAAATGTGGCTACAAAATATAAAATAGATAAAATTATACATAAAAAACAAGTATTTAATTATAGTCTACTAGTTGATACAGCTATTTTATTAGGAGAAATTATGCTAAAAAATGGTGCGGAAACTAATAGGGTAGAAGAAGCTGTACATAGATTACTTAAAACAACTAATATGAAACATGTTGAAGTTGTGGTTATGACTACTAGTATTATCGTAACTTTATCAGACCCATCAATCGATCATATTACTGCTGTGAGTAGAATACATGAGAGAACCATTAATTTAAATAGAATAAATTTAGCAAATTTAATGATAAATAAATATTGTAATCAAGAAATAGATTTAGAAGAGTTGTTTCACGAGTTAAAAAAGATAAAAAAAGTTAATCAATATAGCGACTTACTAAAAGATATTTCTTTAATTTTAGTGCCACCAGCATTTACAACTATGTTGAATGGAACATATCTAGATATTATTTCGGCATTAATATGTGGTATTATAATAGCGATTTTAAATAAAATTTCTTCATATATAAGGATAAATGATTTTATGAAAAATTCTATTATTGTAATCATAGCTTCTTTTGTTGCATCTGTATTAAGCAACTTAATTCGCTCTAATGTTCAATCAGTTGTTGTTGGATTTATTATGCCATATGTTCCAGGAATAGCAATAACAAATGCTGCAAGAGACACTTTTAATGGAGATTATATGTCGGGGGCAGCAAGGCTTCTAGACGCCCTAGTTCAGGCACTGTCTGTTGCGATAGGGGTATTTGTAGGTTTATATATAAGTAACCTTTTATTATAATTAAAATAGGGGGAAATAATAATGGAAATATTTATACAAATTGTTGCATCATTTATAGCAGTAGTAGCATTTTCTATTAAACTAGAAGTTCCTAAGAAATATGTTTGCATTGCAGGAACAGTGGGAGCAATAGCATGGTTAGTTTACCTATTATGCACACATTTTGGGTTAGATGATATAGTTGCATATTTTGTATCAACATTAGTTGTAGCAATAATTTCTGTGATATTATCTAAAATATTAAATGCAGTATCAACTATATTTTTAATTCCAGGGATATTACCTACCGTTCCAGGAGTTGCAATGTATAAAATGATTTATTATTTAATTAATAATAATCATGCGGAATCTACATATTATTTGTTACAAGCAATATTTATAGCTGCTGGTATGGCACTTGCAATATTTATAACAGAATCAATAAAAGGAATCAAATTGATACGAAAGGAACTAAAAAATGAGAATAAGATTTAAACCATGGGCTAGACCTGAATTGGAAGCTAGTTATTTTTATGAAGATATACCAGAAGATTATAAAGGTAAATGGAAGACTAAATTTAAAGTCTCTGGTCAACCTTTGCATATTGAACTTGGATGTGGAAAAGGAAGTTTTATATCAGAACTTGCTTTTAGAAATCAAGATATAAACTATATTGCAATAGATTTAGTAGATGCAATGCTTGGTTTAGCAAAGCGAAAAGTAGAAGAAAAATACAATGACAACAATATAAAAGTAGATAATTTAGTATTAGTCAGATACGATATTGAAAGAATTAACAATATAATTAGTTTAGAGGACAAAATAGAAAGAATATATATCAATTTTTGCAATCCTTGGCCAAAACCAAAACACAAAAAGAAAAGATTAACACATACAAAACAATTAGAACATTATAAGCAATTCTTAGAATCTGGAAATGAGATATATTTAAAAACAGATGATGAAGGATTATTTAATGATAGCTTAAAGTATTTTGAGGAAGCTGGTTTTGAAATATTAAGAAAAACCTTTGATTTGCATAATGATGACATATTAGATGGGAAAAATATTGTTACTGAACACGAAAAAATGTTTTCAGATGAAGGAATAAAAATAAAAGCATTAATTGCAAAGTTAAAATAAAGTAGCAAATTGGCTACTTTATTTTTGTATAATCGATAGTAATTGCAATAAAATTATTTCTATGCTATAATAATATGTATAAAAAATTGAAAGGTGGTCATATGCAACATGAAAATTCTTGTAGTGGAAGATGACATTCTAAAACGGCTATATGTAGAAGACGTCTTAAAAAGAAGAAAGATTGACACACATTTTTGCCGTTCTGTTAGACCTGCAATCAGATATGCCTTACGTAATTCAGGTGAAATTAATGGCATTATCTTAGACTTAGGTTTAACCAGTTACGACAATTCGGATGACTATGATTTCAAAAAAGGTTTAGAATTAGTTAAGGAATTAACTAGAAAAGAAGTTAAAATTCCAATTTTAATCAATTCTACTAGTTATATTGAACTAGAAGAAATCATGAAAGAAAATCCTAACGTAAAAGGACAAATGTATGTCGAAGATGACTACTCATTATTAAGATGGTTTATTAATCTCTTAGAGAAAGAAGAACAGTAATTACTGTTCTTTTTTCTTTTGAAAAATTAATAGAAATATCTTGTACTTTTTCATAATTATCTATATAATAGTATAGGTTTTAATAAAGGAAAGGAGTATAATATGAACTTTATTGAAGGAATTAAAGAAAAAGCAAGAAAAGATTTAAAATCAATAGTATTACCTGAAACAGAAGACGTAAGAGTATTACAAGCAGCAGAAAAAATATTAAAAGAAGGTTTTGCAAATGTAATATTAGTTGGAAATGAGGAAAATACAAAAAAATTAGCATTAGATAATAACATAAATATAGAAGGTGCAACAATAGTAGATCCTTCGAAATCAGAAAAATATGAAGAATACGTAAACAAGTTTTATGAGTTACGAAAAGCAAAGGGCTTAACAGAAGAACAAGCCAGAGAAATGATGTTAAATTACGTGTACTTTGGAATGATGATGGTAAAGAACGAAGATGCTGACGGATTAGTTTCAGGAGCTGCACATTCAACAGCAGATACATTAAGACCAGCTCTTCAAATACTAAAAACAGCGCCAGGAACGAAATTGGTATCAGCATTTTTCTTAATGGTTGTACCAGATTGCGAATATGGAGAAGAGGGAACATTTATATTTTCAGATGCTGGATTAAATCCAAATCCAACAGCTGAGGAACTTTCTGAAATAGCAATATCATCAGCTAAAAGTTTTGAACAATTAGTTGAAAAAGAAGCAAAAGTAGCAATGCTTTCATATTCAACTTATGGAAGTGCTAAATCAGAGCTAGTTGATAAAGTTGTTGAAGCTACAAAATTATTAAAAGAAAAAGCGCCAGAATTAAAAGCAGACGGAGAAATGCAATTAGATGCTGCAATAGTAAAAGAAATAGGAGAAAAGAAAGCTCCTGGAAGTGAAGTTGCAGGACATGCGAATACATTAATATTCCCAGACTTAAATGCTGGAAATATAGGGTATAAATTAGTGCAAAGATTAGCAAAATCAGAGGCATATGGTCCACTATGTCAAGGTATTGCTAAACCTGTTAATGATTTATCAAGAGGTTGTAGTAGTGATGATATAGTTGGAGTAGTAGCTATAACAGCTGTCCAAGCACAAACTAAATAAAAAAGAAAGGAAAAGTTAAAATGAAAGTTTTAGTAGTAAACTGTGGAAGTTCATCTTTAAAATACCAATTAATTAATATGGAAGATGAAAGTCTTTTAGCAAAAGGAAATTTTGAAAGAATAGGAGAAGAAGAGTCTTTTTTAACGCATAAAGTTAATGGAAATGCTTATGTTATAAAAACACCGGTTATGAACCATACAGAAGCATTAGATATAATTTTAAAACAATTTGTAAATCCAGAATATAAAGTTATAGAAGATTTAAAAGAAATAGATGCAGTTGGACATAGAGCAGTTCATGGAGGAGAAATATTTGATAAATCAGTTATAATAGATGAAGATGTTATTAAAAAATTTGATTCATGTTCACCATTAGCACCATTACACAATCCAGCAGGTCTTTTAGGAATGAGAGCTTGTCAAGCTGCTATGCCAGGAGTACCTATGGTTGCAGTATTCGATACAGCATTTCATCAAACAATGCCAGAAGAAAATTACTTATATCCAATACCATATGAATTATATCAAAAACATAAAATAAGAAAATATGGTTTCCATGGAACATCTCATTTATTCGTTTCAAGAAGAGTTGCTGAATTAGAAGGAAAACCAATAGAAGATTTAAAAATAGTTACATGTCACTTAGGACAAGGTGCAAGTATTGCGGCTATTCAAGGTGGTAAATCAATAGATACATCTATGGGACTTTCTCCACTTGGTGGATTCCCAATGGTTACACGTTCAGGAGATTTGGATCCATCTGTTGTAACTGACATTATGGAAAAAGAAAACTTAACTTCAAAAGAAGTTAATACTTTATTAAACAAAAAATCAGGACTATATGGAATAACAGGTTTAGACCCAGATTTCAGACAAATAGAACTTGCCTCTTATGAAGAAGATAAACCAAAAGCAAAAATTGCAATAGAAATGTTTACAAAATCAATTGCTCAATATGTTGCAAGATATGCAGTATCTATGGGTGGAGTAGACCTAGTAGTATTTACAGGTGGAATTGGTGAAAACCAAATAAATATTAGAAAGAAAATATGTAATTACTTAAAATTCATGGGATTAGAAATAGATGAAGAAGCTAACAATGTAAGAGGACAAGAAGTAGTAATTACTAAATCAGAATCTAAAATAAGAGCATATATAGTACCAACAAACGAAGAATTAGTTATCGCGAGAGATACTAAAACATTAGTTGAAAATATGTAATTAAATAAAAAAGAAAACAAGCGAGAAGGCACATTCCCGCTTGTTTTTATTTGTTCTTATTTTTATATTTAGCTTCCCAAACCTTATATGTAAGTGGCAAACCGTTTTCAGGATCTAACATAGGTGTTAATCCACCCATACCATATCCCTCACTTAATTTAAGATAGATAACATCTGTTGTTTCTTCAACAAGTACTGTAATATTATCACGATCTTTAAGCCTTGCTATTTGAAATTTTATGCTTTCTGTATTGTAAATCAAAATATAACCTCCAAAAATAAATTTTAATATACGTGAAATAACCATTTGTGCCAATAGTTAAACTTTAAGTAAACACGAGGTATTTAAATTAAAGTATTAAAATTATATCATAACTTTACATAAAAGTAAATAAAACAAGTACTTTAATAAACATAAAAGCATAAAATATATAGAATATTGTATATAATAGGAGGGATGAGAATGGAGTTAAAAGATAAAAAGATAGGTTTTTGTATAACAAGTGCATTTGGAGAATTTGAAAATATCATATTACAAATAAAAGAGTTATTAAAAGAAGATGCACATATATTACCGATAATGTCACATAATGCATATGAGAAAAATACTAAATTTGGCACAGCAATCGATTATATTAAAAGGATTGAAGAATTAACAGGAAACAAAATAATACATAGTATAGAAGGTGCTGAACCAATAGGTCCTAAAAAACTAACTGACATTATGATAATTGCTCCTTGTACGGGAAATACACTGGCTAAAATAAGTCTTGGAATTTCAGATACACCAGTAACTATGGCTGCCAAATCACATTTAAGAAACAATAATCCTTTGGTTATTGCACCTTCAACAAATGATGGACTATCAGGAAATGCAGAAAATCTTGGAAGATTGCTGAACAGAAAGAATTGTTACTTTGTTCCATTTAAGCAAGACAATCCAATTACAAAGCCAAATTCAATAGTATCCGATTTTAGATACATAAAGAAAACATTAGAATATGCATTAGACGGAGAACAAATACAACCAATATTATTATGAATATTTTGAAAGAATAGAGAATATGTAATTTCCTATTCTTTTTATTTAAAATAAAAAACAAACATTTTTTCTCTTTTTATAAAAAAGTATTGACAAAGAACTTATGTTCGCTTATAATAAAAATATAAAACGAAACATTGTTCGTAATATGGGAGGTAAAATTATGAGAAGAATAAATAAAAGTAAATTTATAAGAAGTATGAGTATAATAATAGGATTAATAATATTTTTAATATTAATGTTAGCTAATGTTAGCTTCTCACATACAGAAATAAGGTATAAAGAAATAGCAGTAAGTTCAGGAGATACATTATGGAGTATAGCTAAATATGAGCAAAATAATAATGATTACTTCGAAAATAAAGATGTAAGAGATATTATAGATGAAATTAAATTTTTAAATAATCTAAGTAATAGTAATTTAAGTATTGGAGATAAATTAAATATACCTACAATATAAAATCTTAATATTGAAAAATATAAAAAGATATGTTATATTAACTTATATTACTTTTTATAGTCTCCTTGTGGAGTTTACATACAATTAATCACAACAAATTTAAAGGAGGTAAGGTATGCTAAATTTTTGGAAAAAACGGAAAGAATTTAAGATTCAACAACAATGTTTTGATATAATCAAAAAACATTTATCAGGTAACTTTCAAAGGGTATATGTGGCTTGTTTTGAAAACATTGCAGAATTATCTGATATGGTAATATATGGGATAAGAAGTATAGTAAAAGCAAGAATAGATGAATCAAAATTAATTCATATCAAAATAGAAGATATGAACGGATTTCTATTTGAAGGCTTTACTCAAAATTATAAATGGTTTTTAGAAACCTTTTCTTTTCAATGAAAGCATACTAAAAAGATAGTCTAAATTTAGACTATCTTTTTATATATTAGCTAATGGATTACTCTCAACTGCGTTTCTAACTTGCGAATTATCAACATGAGTATATATTTCAGTAGTTGAAATACTCTTGTGTCCTAAAAGTTCTTGCAAAGCTCTAATATCAATGTTTCCATATTGATACATAAGTGTTGCAGCAGTATGTCTTAATTTATGAACGGAATATTTATTAGTATCTAATCCAGCTTTTTGCAGTTCTCTTTTTACAATATATTGAACTGTTCTATTACTAATTCTTTCACGCCTTTTGCTTAGAAATAGGGCATCTTTTGAATCATATTTAATTCCTTCTTTTGGCCTAGCATTTTCTAGGTAATCTTTAATAGCGTTCATACAAGCTTTATTTAAATATATAGTACGTTCTTTATTACCCTTACCAATAACATTTAATTTACATTCACTAAAAGTGATATCTTTAATGTTTATTCCTACAAGTTCTGATAGACGCATTCCACAATTTAAAAATAGGGTTATAATCGCATAATCTCTTATTGCATTCTCATTTTCATCTTCATCGCTACATGTAACATTTAAAAGTTTTCTACTTTCATCTAATGTTAAGTATTTAGGCATACGTTTACCAAGTTTAGGTGTTTCTAAATTCTGAGCAGGATTATTTTCAATTAAACCAGCTTTTTGAGATAAGTAATTAAAGAATATACGTATTGTAGAAACTTTTCTCGCTCTTGTAGCAGGTTTGCTTTTTAAATCAATTGCTAAATATGACAAAAATGCATGGATATCATCAAGCTTTATTTTTGAAATTTCTGACAAAGGTATATCTGATATTGTCATACTAGAAAAATCTATCTCAGAAGTCAATTTAAAGCGTAATTTTATAAATTTAAGAAACATTGCAAGATCATAATTATATTCTTTAATGCTATTAGGTGATTTGTTTAATATTGTTATCGAATAATCTAAAAAAGAATTTAAGTAATCTGGATTTGTATTTCTATCTAACATTTTTGTCCTCCTTTATTTAGTATTATATCACAAACATTTGAATGATGAATATTTTTTTACAAAAAACTTTAATTTCATTCCTTATTTTAATTGCATTAATACATTAAAAATGATAATATATTAAAAGAATATAAAATAAGAGGTAAAAAATGAAACAAGGATTTGATAATGAATTATATTTAAAAATACAAAGTGAAAAAATAGAAGAAAGAATAAAAATGTTTGACAAACTATATTTAGAATTTGGTGGCAAAATATTTGATGATTATCATGCGTCCAGAGTTCTGCCAGGATTTATGCCAGATGCTAAAATAAAGCTTTTAGAGAAATTAAAAGATATATCAGAAGTAATATTTTGTATAAATGCTAACGATATAGAAAAAAGCAAAATAAGAGCGGACTACGGAATAAGTTACGAATTAGAACTTATTAGATTAATTGAAAATCTACAAAATTTAGGTATTTCAATAAATAGTGTTGTAATTACTTTATATAAAGGTCAATCAGGAGTAGAGCATTTAATAAGTCTTTTAAATACTAGAAATGTAAAATCATATATACATACTCCAACCAAAGGATATCCAAATGATATAGAAACTATCGTAAGTGAAGAAGGATATGGGCAAAACCCATATATTGAAACAACAAAAAAATTAGTAGTAGTAACAGCTCCTGGTCCTAATAGTGGAAAACTAGGTACATGTTTATCACAGTTATATCACGAAAATAAAAATGGTATAAATGCTGGATATGCTAAATTCGAAACCTTCCCAGTATGGAATTTAAATTTAATGCATCCTGTAAACATTGCATATGAAGCTGCAACAGCAGATTTAGAAGATGTAAATATGATAGATTCATTCCATTTAGAAGCTTATGGAGAAAATGCTGTAAATTATAACAGAGATATATCAACATTTCCAATTTTAAAGAATATTTTAAATAAAATAACTGGAAAAGAGATATATAAATCACCTACTGATATGGGTGTAAATATGATAAAACAATGCATTACAGATGATGAAATAGTTAGAAAAGCAGCCGAAGACGAAATTATAAGAAGATACTATACAGCTTTATGCAACTACAAACAAGGTTTTTGTTCAAAAGAAATGGTAGAAAGACTTGAAGTTATGATGAACAAATTAAACTTAAAACCTACCAATAGACCTGTAATTGCTGCTTCATTAGAAAAATCAGAAAAAGAAAACAAAAATGTTGTTGCAATTCAATTAAAAAACGGAAAAATAGTTACTGGTAAAGAATCAAAACTATTAAGCGCTTCAAGTGCAGCAATAATTAATGTTTTAAAAGAAATGACTAATATTCCTGACGAAGTATACTTACTTTCGCCTTCAATATTAGAGGGAATATTCAAAACAAAACAACATACATCGTATAGGACATCATATTGTTTAAATGTTCAAGAAGTACTAATAGCACTTAGTATTTGTTCATCAACTAATCCAATTATTGAAAAGATGATTAGCAAACTATCTGATTTAAGAGGTTTTGAAGCTCATTCTACATATATAATTGAGCAAAGTGAGTTTAATGTTCTTAAAAATTTAGGAATAAACTTAACTTGCGAGCCTAAAATGTAAAAAACATAAAGAGTAGGGGAATAGAGATATAAATAATATTTAATTAATTTAATTTCGTACAAAATAAATTTTATAAAATCTAAAAATAATAAAATAAATATAAAAAATTCTAAAATTAATATAAAATTTGATTTTAGAATTTTTGGTTTTTAAATTTAAAAATTAATCTTTTTAATAGCGAACATTTGTTGTTCGTAAATTTAATATATAATTAAAAAATAAATTTCTTTATCTAAAATTATAATTATTATTTATAACGCTCTAAAATCGTTTTTAATCAATTTTATTCTAATTAATACAAACTTAATTGTTTGAGAGTATAAATTAGATTTAGATTTAAATTTAATATTAATAAATTTAATATAATTAGTAATATAATTAGAAAGTTTTATAGTAAAATTATGAAATATTAGTAATTTTACTAAATCTCAGAAAATGCTGAAAAATGGCTAAAAACCGACGCACGAGAATCGATTTTAAGCCATTTTAAAAAAAGAGGCATATAGTATGTTGTCTCAAATTTTAGATAAATATAGATATATAAGGGTTTTAGAGATTTTGTATATAAATTTATAGATAATAATATAAATTGTAATTAAAAATTTTTAAAAATTAAAATTTATATAAAGATTATAAATTAAGTTGAAATTAGACGCATCAGAATCGTTTTTAAGAGATTTTATTTTAAAAGTAATAAGTTACATTAATAAGAATATAGGGTTAATTACAAGAAAATGCTAAAAATAGCAAGATAGAGGCGCTTTTTGATATATATAGTTTTATTCCTACTTCATTCTGCACAAAACTTTGATTTTGTGCAATTAGATATTTCTTTTATATGGTAGCGACCTCTATGCTACCCCGAAAAAATAAATATACATATTATATATAATATAATTTAATACTTGTCAATAACTTTTGTTAAAATAAAAAAGAGAAAACCAAATCTGGTCTTCTCTTTTAAAATAATGTATGTTTTACAGAATTAAATAAAAAATTATAAGCATTGCTATTATAATTAATGATGTAATCAAAAATATAATATTTAAAAACAATGAATCTTTTAATGTAGCCATTACATATAAACTATAATTTTTAATAGTAGTATTCCTTCTCTTTTCTTCAAGAATTACAATAATGCACCCAAATAAATCTGCACCTGCCAAAAATATCGTAACTATCGAAGATATCATCCCTATCATAGCTATTGTTTGATTAGATTGATTAATCAATCCTATAACAAAAAGGATTATTCCTATAACACCAATTATCAATGATATTAATGATAATCCCCCCATGAAAAAAATACTTATTGCTATTTGTTTTTTCCGTTTTAACATACTGTTTTCCTCCTTCCTACTCTATGGTTGTCTATATATCATGAACTCCAAAAGGAGATAAAAAAATTTAAGCTAAATAATTTTATCATGTAAATTTATTTTTTTCAAGTTAAAAGGATAACATTTTTGTTATCCTTTTGCTCTATTTTAAAATCATTTTCATTTTATCTAAGAATTCATCGTTTGTTTTAGTCATTACCATTTGATTAATTACTTGTTCAGTTACTTCTGCTGTATTTAAATTTGATAAGGCTCTTCTTAGTGCAAACACAGTTTCCAACTCTTTTTCTGACAATAATAGATCTTCTTTACGTGTTCCTGATTTATTTATATCAATTGCTGGGAAAATACGTTTTTCTGAAAGTTTTCTATCTAAGTGAACTTCCATATTACCTGTTCCCTTAAATTCTTCGAATATAACGTCATCCATTTTGCTTCCTGTTTCTATTAAAGCAGTAGCAAGTATTGTTAGGCTTCCGCCATTTTCGATGTTTCTTGCTGCTCCAAAAAATCTCTTTGGTTTATATAGTGAACTTGGGTCTAAACCACCTGATAAAGTTCTTCCAGATGTTGGCATTACTAAGTTATATGCTCTTGCAAGTCTTGTAATACTGTCTAATAATATTACAACATCTTTATTTTGTTCTGTTAATCTTTTTGCCCTTTCTAATACCATTTCAGCAACTTTAACATGATGTTCTGGTTGTTCGTCAAATGTAGAATATATTACAGAACCTTTTATAGAACGTTTCATATCTGTTACTTCTTCTGGTCTTTCATCTATTAATAAAACAATTAGTTCAACTTCTGGGTTATTTGTTGTAATACTATTTGCAATTTTCTTTAATAATGTAGTCTTACCAACTTTTGGTTGAGCGACTATCATACCTCTTTGACCTTTTCCAATTGGAGAAATTAAGTCTATCATTCTCATTGCATATTCGGTAGGCAATGTTTCTAATTTTAATCTTTCTGTTGGATATATTGGTATTAAATCGTCAAAATTTTTTCTTTTATAGGCATTTTCAGGAGTTTGTCCGTTTACTTCTCCAACAAATATTAATGCGGGGAATTTTTCTTCTTCTTTTGGACTTCTTGAAATTCCCTTTATCATATCTCCTGTATTTAATCTAAATCTTTTTATTTGTACAGGTGAAATATATACGTCTTTTGGTGTTGGTAAATAGTTTTCTCCTCTTAAAAAACCATATCCATCAGGCAAAACTTCCAAAATACCTTCTACTATAAAATCTCCTTCATTTGTTAATTTATATCTTTCTCCATTATCTTGTATTTGAGCAGATACATTATTAGTATTTACGCCTGATAATGCTTCTACTAATTCTTCTTTTTTTAATTTTGAAATGTTTTTTACCCCTTTATCTTTTGCAAGCTCTTTTAATTCTGCTAAGTTTAAATCTTCTATGTTTTCCATAGCTCGTCCCCCTTTTTTTATTATTTAATTAATATTTAAAATTGGAAATTTTTTTAGAATAAAATATTTTAGTGTGTACTAAATCAAAACAAATTAATAAACAAAAAAGCAAATATATACTTTTTTGTTTATTTGTTAATATTTATATAAACTCTTTCATTTTTTGAATACATATCTAATTTTTCTCTACAAATAGCTTCAATATATTCAGCTGTTTCTAAATTTTCTTTTGTTGCTAGTAGAGTTTCATTGTATTCTTCTGCTTCTTGTATTTGCATAGCATAATAATCTTTTTGAGATTCGTATGAATTTAAAGTTTGTTGTTGATTAACAAAAACAACAGATATATATATTAAAAATACTATTAAACATATCTTTTTAATTAAATTTGTTTTTAATAAATTTTTCATAAGTAATTAACTCTTTCGTTTCCTTTTTCTTATATTCTTCTACCGCTGTAAACATTTTACCATATTTATATTTTTCTACAATTTTTATTAAATTCCTTCTTGTTCGACATCTTTTTTCTGTTTTTTTGTAACTTTTTTAATTTTTTGTAGATTTTTAATGGTAAAACATTTCATATTAATAATTATAAACGAAATTGGTTTAAAAATCAACTTTTTTGTAAAATTTAGTATAAATATAAAAGGTTTTATTAACACATAT
>JAZSPC010000027.1:0-4187 GCA_045537285.1 Clostridia bacterium | reverse complement strand
ATGATTGTCATTGAGCCTTATATGACTTGGTATGATCAGAATAAAGAAGAACTTGAAAAGAAGGCACATCGTTTAATTGAAAACAGAAAGTGTCATAATGTATTTGACTTAATTAGATTGGCTTAAAGAAAAATAATTATTAGATAACTGATAAAATATATTATAAACTCTATTATTGACAATAGTAGAGTTTTTTACTATATTATATGATGTAAAAAACAAAAGGATATTAAAATGATTAACTTTATGCCAATTCAAATTGCCGCAATTAAATCTATGCTAGAAAAACCAGTTGGTGTTTTAAATATGCCAACGGCTACAGGTAAAACTGTTGTTATTTTCGGTCATATCCTTGAGTGTATTAAAAATGCAGAAACCACAAAACATAATTTCATTATTTCTGGTCCTATTATGGACTTAAATAATCAGACTGCATCTAGCATTCTTACAAATCTTTGGAATGCAGGTGTTATTAATCCTGATAATATTGATATTGTTATTGCTAATTGTGAAAATAGAAGAGCAAATCGTTCTTTTACTTGGTTTGATAACGATAATAAAGATAAGCTTGATATTTCAGATAAAGCAAATGGTAGAGAGCCAGTAGGCATTCCTGTTAATACAGCTAATATGAAACAAGAACGTCAATTTAGATTGACTGTTGTTTGTAATCCTACATTACAAAATGATGAAAAGTATTTAGTGTATGTTGATGGTGAAAATGTTGTTAATCATTTTTATTTTGATGAGTCGCATACTTTGAAAAATTCTCCGGCAGAAAAAACAGATTATGCTACGGTTGAAATGACAGAAGGCGAAAAAATTGAGAAGAAAGAAATTGAAAGAACTTGGGTCAATTATACAAAGATTTTTAAATTAATTGGTGATAAGGGAAGTTTTCATTTAGTATCGGCTACACCAACAGTTGATAATTTTGAAGTCATCCAAAATCATCTACATGTTAGCGATTTTAAAGATTGCTTTACATTTTGTCTTCGTCCAACACAAGCAATTCAGGCAAGAATGATTGTTCCGCCCAAATTCAATATTGCTAAAGCGCCAAAATTAAATATTTCTTCAATTAAAGCATTAACTGAAACTTGTATTAAAGATATTGAAAAAATCGTAGCTGAAAATCCAAGTTATAAAGCAAAAATTTTAATTACGACAAATTCGACGGTAGAGCTTAAAAATATGTGTGATTGGCTCATGGATTTATATGGTGAAACATATAATGTATTTTCTACGTGTTGTAAATTTGGAAAAACATTAAATAAAACGCGTTTAAATAATGATATACGTAATTTTAAAGAATTAATTGATAATTCTGATAAACCATGTTTTGTTGTTCATATTAGACAAATTATAGCTGGTATTGATATTCCGTCTTTTACTCATGCTATTTTTAATATGGAGTCTAGCACAAACTTTATTACGCCAATTCAGATTACTGGACGTGTATTACGTGGTGCAGAACGTTGGCCAGAGGGTTTTGTTAAATTAGACCTTAAATCTCATGGTTATGTTTATATTAATATTCAAGCTAACGATAATCTAGCAGAGAAAGCAGCAAGAACATTATGTGATTTTTATGATGAAATTTTTGAATTTATTAAGCCTAATTTCTTTGAAAATTATACTAGTGGTTCTAAAACACGTCATAAGATTACATATCAATTTGAAGATACAATTCATCTCGAAACGTTTAATGAAGATACTAAAAAGTTTCTACGACAGCTTGCTAAGCATATTTATTTGTGGCGAGAAGCTGGTGTAGAACATGATGTAGAAACTGAAATTAAAAAAGCAATTTATCAAAAAGCTTATGTTGAAAATTTGCCTATTTTTTATCAGCCTGAATTAAAACGTTATGTTAATATTGTAAATGATTATTTAGATTTTATGGCTGCATAATAGATAACTGAAAATAAGATTATAATCATATCAATTTACAAAATTGATGTGATTTACTATATTTGTTATATGAAAGAAGAAAATATCAAAGATTTATATCCATTTCAATATTATACGTTTAAAAATCTTTCTGTAATTAAACAGTATTTAAATAAATATATGTTTAATTTAGAACATAATAATGAATTGTATATAGGTAATATTAATGGCCTTTTAACTATGGGTGATATGTTGCCTGTTAAAATGCTTAAATATTTTACATCTAATAAAAATCATAAAGCTACTTTTATTTTACCTGAAAATTACAAATCTATTATTGATGGATTAACTGGCTTTAGAGAACAAGTTTTAGAAATCATTGAGTTTTTTGAACAAAAAAATCAAATAACTATTATTACATATAATGTAAATAATAGTGATATTTTAGCAAAAATTATAAATACAATAAAGGATATAGGTAGTATGAAATTTGATGTAGCTATAATGAATCCACCGTATTCTAAAAATTTGCATTTAAAAATTATTAATGAGGTTATTCCTTATTGCGAAACAACCATTAATATTAGTCCATCTACATGGGCAGCAAAACATAATATTAATCAGCCAAAAGGTAAATATAGAGAAATTTTTAATAATAAAATTGAAGAATTTATTTTTATTCCGCATAGACAAATGAATGATATTTTTGGTCTTGGGAATGCTATTGAAGATGGTGCAATTATTATATTTAAAGACGGTGGTAAATTTGATATTATGAATTATGGTTTTTCATCAGATATTGAAAAATCAGTATTTATGAAAATTAAAACTGTTGGGAATGAAGATTTATTAAGTTTACGTCAAACTGGAATTGGTACGAAAAAAATTGTAATTTCTAATAATGCTGTTGCATTATATACTTGGCATAGTGGCAATAATTGTTATGATGCACTGGTAAAAACTAATCCTAAAGCTATTGATAATGGTATTTGTTTTTCAACTTCGATTGAAAAAACGAATTTTCTTGATAGTTTAAAAACAACATTTATGGATTGGTTTCATAAAGCATTTATTGTTCCTGGCGATAATAAAATAACAAATTATATGTTTATTATGAAAGATTATACTCAACCATGGACTAATAAACGTTTTTGTGATTTTTTTAATATTACTGGTTATATTTCAGATAATACAGCAGAGCCTAATTCTGAATGGGAATTTATATTAAATTCTATGAAATAATGATAACTGAAATAAAATTATATATGAATAATCATTGACAAAATGATTATTTTTTCTATATTATGAATATGGTAAATAAAGAACGACATATCGAATTTTATAAGTTATTTAAACATAATGGCTGGAATGGTTTGCTCAATATTAATGGTGGTGCAATTACACTTAGTGATTTCGTTAAACAAGATATATCTTGGGATAATGATGTAGATAATATTTATTCAATAGATATGTGGAATACATTTATCCAAAATAAAGCAGAACAATTTGCAGAATGGGCAATTAAACAGCCGTTAAATAACTTAGACAAAAAGAAAGACTTAGTTAATTGGTTTAAAGGTATTATCGGTGAATATTTTTATGTAGAAAATGGTGAAGATCTAATGAAACAAACGTGGGATGCATTAGGTAAAAATTATGCCATTGAACATATAGTTCCAGCAAGTTTTTATAGGTTAACTGCACATACTAGACTTGAATTCGGTGAAGATTTCGGAGTTGATGCAATTGGAATCAATCGCCATGATTTAGTATCAGTAATCCAAATTAAAACATGGAATATTTGGAGTAAAGAATTAATTACTTACGGTGATATTGTTACCAATTTATTCATGGATGGGATTTGTAGAGGTTGGATTACTGTAAATCAACCAGAGTCAATGTTTGTATTATGGCTTGGTCAAATTAAAAATATAGCAAAGCCATTACAAAATCCAGCATGTCCAGCATATAATAAAGTACATTATTTTGGTTTTGACCAATTAAGTGAAGTTTTAGCTGGATATGAACGTTTTTTTGCTTTAGATAATAATTTTAAAATATCGTTAAAAAATATTAAAAATTATACTATTAATTGTGATAGTGAAATTTTGAGAAAAATTGATAGTTTATAATTTAGCTTAATAAAATTTTAAAGGTAATATATGAGTCAATTTGAAATGGAATTTGATGAAAATGGTAATCCTATAATGGGTAGGACTTTGACTAGGAATGATTTTAAAAAGATGGAAAACTTCGTCTTGTCATTCCAGCCGGTTACTATTGTTACAAGACGT
>JAZSPC010000036.1:0-4653 GCA_045537285.1 Clostridia bacterium | reverse complement strand
CTAACAAGATATTTTAAAAATATAGTGCTTTTACTCATAATATAAAGCCCTTTATTAAAAAGGACTTTATAAAATTATTATTAATTATTTACCACAACAATTTTTATATTTTTTGCCCGAACCACATGGACATGGATCATTTCTTCCTACTTTTGGTTCTTCGTTTTTTATTGTATCTTTCTTAACTGTATCATTATCTAAGTTATTTAAATTTTCTTGTGATGCTTTAGTAATCTCTACTGTTTGCTTTCTTCTTGTTTCTCCTGCTTTATGAACATTTAGTAATATTTTCACAACATCAGTTCTAATATCTTCTATCATTTGTTCAAACATATCAGAACCTTCTATTCTATATTGAACAACAGGATCTTTTTGACCATAAGCGCGAAGTCCTATACCATTTTTTAACTCATCCATATTATCAATATGATTCATCCATTTTTCATCAACAACTTTAAGCATTACAACTCTTTCAAGTTCTTTTATTTCTTGTTCCCCAATTTCTTGTTTTTTCTTTTCATACTTTTGATGAGCTTGTTCTTGAATTTCCTCAATTAATGATTGTTCATCTAATGTATCAGCTTTTAATCCTTCAACATTTTCTATTCCAAATATTGTTTTTAATTGTAAAGATAATCCTTGTATATCAATATCTTCTCCATCTTGTACATTTGTATATACACTAACAACATCTTCTGCAACTGAGTTAATCATATTTTCAATATTATCACTTAAATCTTTTCCATCTAAAACTTCTTTTCTTTGTGCGTATATTATTTCTCTTTGTTGATTCATAACATCGTCATATTGTAACACATTCTTGCGAATACTGAAATTTCTGCCTTCTACTCTTCTTTGAGCACCTTCTACTGCTCTTGATAAAAATTTGTGTTCTATTGGCATATCTTCATCTGCACCTAATGTATTGTATAGGCTTGTTATCATATCTCCACCGAATATTTTCATCAAGTCATCATCTAAACCAATATAGAATCTAGATTCCCCAGTATCTCCTTGACGTCCACTACGTCCACGAAGCTGATTATCTATTCTTCTTGATTCGTGTCTTTCTGTACCAATTATTTTTAATCCACCAGCATTAATTACTTTTTGTCTTTCTTCTGATATTTCATTCTCGTATTTATTTTTTAATTCTTTAAATAATTTTCTTGCATTCAATATTTCTTCATCATCTGTTTCATTAAATGCGTTTGCAGCTTCGATTAATTCTTCTGAATAGCCATTTTTTCTCATTTCTTCTTTTGCTAAGAATTCACTGTTTCCACCAAGCATAATGTCTGTTCCACGTCCTGCCATGTTTGTAGAAATTGTAACTGCACCAAATTTACCGGCTTGTGCTACTATCATAGCTTCTTGTTCATGATATTTTGCATTTAATACTTGATGTTTAATTCCTTCTTTCTTTAAAATGCTACTTAATTTTTCTGATTTTTCTACTGAAACAGTACCAACTAAAACAGGTTGACCTTTTTCGTTACTTTCTTTTATATCTCTTACTACTGCTCTAAATTTAGCATTTTCATTTTTGTATATAATATCATCTCTATCTGCTCTTATCATTGGTTTGTTTGTAGGTATTTCAATAACATCTAAGTTATATATTTCTCCAAATTCTCCTTCTTCTGTCATTGCAGTACCTGTCATACCAGATAATTTATTATACATTCTAAAATAGTTTTGGAATGTTATTGTAGCAAGTGTTTTAGATTCGTCAGCTATTTTAACATTCTCTTTTGCTTCAATTGCTTGATGTAAACCATTGTTATATCTTCTTCCATACATAATTCTTCCTGTAAATTCATCTACAATTAAAACTTCACCATCTTGAACTATGTAATCTATATCTCTTTTCATTACACCATTTGCACGAAGTGCTTGATTAATATGATGAACTAATTCAGAATTATCTAAATCATTTAAGTTCTCTATTCCAAATTCTGTTTCTGCTTTTTTTATCCCTTTTTGTGTAAGTGATGCAGATTTAGCTTTTAGGTCTATGATATAGTCGTAATTTTCATTATCTTCTGCTTGCTCAAAATCTTTGCTGTCTTCTTCTACTATTGTTTTTGCTTTTAATCTTTTTACAAAACTATCTGCTTTTTTATACAATTCAGATGACTTATTTGCCCTACCTGAGATTATAAGTGGTGTACGAGCTTCATCTATTAAAATACTATCTATCTCGTCTACAATTGCATAGTTTAATTCTCTTTGAACAGCTTGTTCTTTGTATATAACCATATTATCTCTTAGGTAATCAAATCCAAATTCATTATTCGTACCATAAGTTACATTTGCTGCATATGCTTTTTTCTTATCTTCTGGATCCATACCGCTTATACAAAGTCCTACTGATAATCCTAAGAATTTATACAATTTTCCCATCCATTCACTATCTCTTTTAGCTAAGTAGTCATTTACTGTTACTACATGAACACCTTTTCCAGAAAGAGCATTTAAATATACAGGTAATGTTGCAACTAATGTTTTACCTTCACCTGTTTTCATTTCCGCAATTCTTCCTTGGTGCAATATAATTCCACCTATTAATTGGACATCAAAATGTCTCATTCCTAATACCCTTTTAGATGCTTCTCTTGCTACTGCAAATGCTTCTGGTAATATATCCTCTAATGTTAAACCACTATTTAATTTTTCTTTTAATTCGTAAGTTTTGTTTTGTAATTCTTTATCAGTTAATTTTTCCATTTCCGGTTCTAATGAATTTATTTTATTTACAAGTGGCATAACTCTTTTTAGTTCTTTTTCACTGTATGTTTTAAAAAATCCCATTGAAGATTCCTCCTTATTTAACAAATGTAACTATATCACGTTTATGTAGATTTAGCAAGGAAATTCACATAAAAAATATACAAAAAGCATCCACATTACTGGATGCTTTTATAGTTAAGTACTATTAAAACTATTATATTTACTTATTAAACTTCGGTTTTCACAGCTTACAGTTCTACATAAAGCGACATGCGCGAACCACGGGAGTCGCCGGCCGCGAGTGAAAGACGGAGTGCGGCTGTAACGATTGCTAGGAGAAGCTCCGCCGCTGTTACTGTAACTGCTTCCACGATAAACTCGATCGTAGGTCTCGTGCGCTTCTTGTGTACATTCTTCTACATTTCCTTCTAAATCATATATATTTGAGGCTATATCATTATATGTTGTACTTCCTGTATATACTTCTGTATAATTTGTTCCTCCTGTTTCATATGGCTTACTTGTAAATTCAGTACTTGTATGTCCCACATTCGTTGTTGCTGTTACATGGCTTGCATCTGGTCCTGTTAATATCAACTGCATCATTGCATCCCATTGACATCCCCATATCATTTCTGATACTACCCCTAATTCTGTATTTGCTCTTGAATATGTTTTTGAGTTTTTATACATATTGTACCAATTAATCTTATTCATTGGTGTTTCTTCTGACTTACTTTGTGCTGTTGTTCCATTTAAACTTGTTTCATATCTTCCCACATAAAACCCTTTATACTTTGCTACACTTTGTGCCATATTTTTAAATTCTTCTTCTAATTGCAATTTAAAGCTTCCTGCTGTTTGTGTATTAGCATAATCACCTTCTAGCACTGTTGATAAATTTTCTGCATCATAAAAACTTCCTGTTGTACTATCTGTTCCAGATGCGCTTGTTACAACATCTGGCTCTCTTAATCCTGTATTTAATCCATATGTTTGGCCTGTTAATGAAATATAAAACTTCTCTCCTGTTAATGTAGCATATAGCTTTCCAGCAAGCTTTGTACTTTCACCACATGTTGGACATTGTAATGTTTCTTCATTTAATGTTACACTTGCTCCATGTGTTTGACACATTATCATACTATTTATACTTGCTACCGGTATCCATACAAACTCACTTGTTCCATCTGATATTACTAACCCTTTTTTTACTTCTGTTGCTAAATCAGCCGCATCCCAATTTGATGTTGTTGTATTTATTGCCATAAATCCAGCTGGTATTACTGGGTTATTTTCACTATATTGTTGTCCATTTATTGTACTTATCTTACCTACTTTTACATCAACTGTTGCATCTCCTATTGTTGTTCCTCCACCATTTCCTAAACCCATGTTATTTAAATAATTTAAGTAATCTCCTAACATATTTGCTTCATCCGCCATTGCTTTATTCCAATTATCTGCTGCGTTTTGTGCATAGTGTAATATCCCATCGTTTTGTATACTACTTATTGCTACTGCTGCTAAGATTAATAATACTACTATTGTTATTATTAATGATATTAAGGTTATACCTTTTTGTGTTTTGTTTTTTCCTTTCATTTTTATTTCTCCTCCTTTAAAATTTATATTTTTTATCTTAGATGTTATTAGAATGGATTTAACATCTGAAACATTAATAACTAATTTATTTTTAAGCGCAAAAAAGACAGGTAAATATTTTACCTATCTTTTATTTGTATATTTAATAAAGCATATTCTATGCTTGTTTGTTCTTTATTTATTAAATTACCTTGTGTGTGTGTGTGTGTGTGTGTACTCTCTCAACGGTTTTAAGGTTTTTCATCATTTATTTCTCCTTTGTTTTTTATTTGTATTCAAATTATATATTTAATGTATTTATTTGTCAACACTTTT
>JAZSPC010000035.1:0-19472 GCA_045537285.1 Clostridia bacterium | reverse complement strand
TTATATTCAATACAAGGCAACAGTGTAAATATATCAAAATCATACAACAAAGATGGAAAATATTTATCATTAATACAAACAAAAGTAAATGATATTAATGATAGTGCAAAACTTACTGTTTACAAAAGTGATAATGAAGGAATAGCAGTTATAGAATCAAAAGGTGAAAAATTTGCCATATTAAATAATAATGTAATTGGTGGAATACATGTTTTTACATTTGAAAGTATTGCAGATATGAATATATTACAAAAATTGTTGTTTTCTGCTATAACAAAAATATCAACAGAAGAATGCAATAATAAAGAATGTTATCATATAGAAATATCTAGTGGCTGGAAAGTATGGATAGATAAAGAAAATGGAACAATAGTAAGAGAAATAAATGGTGGTTTTGTAACAGAAAGACGTTATGAATTTGATGTAGTAAAAGATGAAGATATTGCTAAACCTGATATATCAGATTGCGAAAAACAAAAATAAATATTAGATATAATTTTATAAAGCAGATAACTTATTGATAGTTATCTGCTTTTATGATATTATTTTTATAAATAATGGTAAGTTATGGAGAATTTATAATATGTATAAAAATAGTGATTGGAAAGAATTAGAAGAATGGGACGAAAAAAGAAAAAAAGATGAAATTGAGAAGTATGGTTTAAATATATCTAATATGAACATAAATAAAAAGAACAAAACTATGAATAGAATATTAAAAGCATTAAGGTCTATTAATATAATAACTATATGTTTATTTATTTTTTTAATAATACTTATAACCAGTATGATTTCAACATTCTTTGAAAATATATATTTTAAGATGTCGGATTATGGTGTAGAAAAGTACGTAATGGAAAAATATAATTTGGACATTACAATTTTTAGCAAAAGAAGAGAGCCAAATAAAAATTATATGATTTTTAAAATGCATACAAACGATAATGAAAATATAGAATTTTCTGTAATGAACAAATATAATAAGTATACAGATGATTATGTTATGCAAAGGTATAAATATTATTTTAATTTGTGGACAAGTTTAAATGAAGTCAAGTTTAAGATAAAAGAGAAAGAAGAAAATGGATTATTAGTGACCTATGAAATATATTTACAAGAAAATACTAATGATATTATTGATTTTAAAAACTTTTGTGGCGAGAATTTTATGAATGAGTGGAAAATATACAATTAAAATGGTACTATAATAAAAAAGGGGGATATTATGAAAAGAAAAACTTTAATAATTGTATTAACATTTCTAGTTTTAAGCATTGGCATAGCTTTAAAAATATATATTGATAAAACTACTTTTACTTTTTATGGTACAATCGAGGAAATATCTGATATCAGTGTGTTAAACGGAACGATTACAAGAGTTCTGATGAATGTACAACCAAAAACTGAAAATGGATTTAAAGGGATATGTGGTGTTCATACCGATGGTGTGAAGATTTTAGATAAAAATGGAAAGAAGATTAATATATCTGATTTAAACATTGGAGATAAAATAGTCGTTACCACAAGGTCTAATATAATAAACTATATGAATCCTCCAAGTTTAAACCAAGTAAAAAAAATTAAAGTTTTAAAAGATAATTAATAGATAAACTAACAGTCGATTGACTAAAACTAAGTGTCATATTAAAATATTTACGAGGAGGACAAAAGATGGATAATAAAAAATTTGGAGAATTTATTGCAGAACTTCGTAAAGAAAAAAATATGACACAAAATGATTTAGCAAAAGAATTAAATTTAACAGATAAAGCAATATCAAAATGGGAAAGAGGTTTAAGTTTTCCAGATATAACAATATGGGAGCCATTATCTAAGGCATTAGATATAACACTCGTAGAACTTATTAAAGCAGAAAAAGTTAAAGAAGATGAAAAAATAGTAGTAGAAGATATTGTTAATGAAACAGTTAAAATATCAAAAGAAGAAGTTAATAAAAATAAAAAACAAAGTAAGGTTTTAGTTATAATAATTTCTATACTATTAATTCTATATATAATCGCAATTGTATTATTAAATATTATACCCGGATATGATGAACAATTAAAATATTCACAAGAATATGTAATAGGAAAAGGAAATATTAAAGGAGAAGTAAATATAGAATACTTTGAAGAAAAAGGCTCTACTTTTGAAATTGGTGCAAATAAGAATGGATATGCTGTATTTAAAAATCCTGATAAAGCATTTTGGACATTAAAACAAGAATATAGTAAAGGAATTAATTTAATACAAAGAGAATTTAATTTATTACCATTAACCAAAGCAACATTTGGATTATACAAAACTTATGGTAGACAAGTTACAACTGGAACTGTGGAAGAAAAAAGTCAAGCAAGGTTTGTTGCTCAATTTATGGATATTTATGAGAATAGTTTTTAAAAACTATTCTTTTTTATGTGTTTTTATGGTATAAATAAAATGTAACAATAAAATTAGGAGGGATGTAAATGAGCTTGGAGTTAAAAAATGTATCAAAAACATTTGCTGGTAAAAAAGTAGTAGATAATGTTTCACTTAGTTTAAAAAAGCCAGGTGTATATGGTTTGCTTGGTACAAATGGAGCAGGAAAAACTACAACAATTAGAATGTTACTTGGAATAATAACCAAAGACAGTGGAAAAATTACTTGGAATGGTAAAGAAGTAGATAGAAAAAACGTTAATTTTGGATATTTACCAGAAGAAAGAGGTGTATATCCAAAAGTAAAAATATTTGAACAATTAATGTATTTTGCAGAATTAAAAGGCATGAAGAAACAAGAAGCAATAGACTCAATTAATCAATGGGCAAAAGAACTAAAAGTAGAAGAATATTTACAAATGCCGGCAGAAAAATTATCAAAAGGAAATCAACAAAAAATACAATTTATGACAGCTATCATTCATAATCCAGAATTAGTTGTTTTGGATGAACCATTTAGTGGATTAGACCCAGTTAATACTGAAATATTGAAGAATATCATTATAGATTTAATTAGAAATGGTAAATATGTAATAATGTCAGCACACCAAATGGCTACAATAGAAGAATTTTGTAGTGATATTTTAATATTGAATAAAGGAAAAACTGTATTACAAGGAAATTTAAAAGAAATAAAAGAAACATATCCTGCAAACAGAGTAGAAATAGATGTTAAACAAGATATAAGAAGCTATATAAAAGAGTTTGATTTAGAAATAGAAAATGAGGCAAATAATAATTATATTATAAAAATATCTGATGAAGAAAAAGCTCATAGTCTTTTAAATAAATTAATATCAGATGGAATTAAAGTAGATAAGTTTGAAATTAAAAAACCTACTTTAAATGATATATTTATAGAAAAGGTGGGTGAGTAGTAATGAAAGATATATTTATAGTAACAAAATTTACAATGAAAGATATGATTAAAAGAAAATCTTTCATAATCTCAACTTTAATAATTTTAGCTTTAATAGTAGTTGGGTTTAATATACCCAATATAATTAAGGCTTTTAATGGAGAAAATATCAGTTTTGGAGATAAGCTTTTAATTGTAGATAATGAGAATGTATTTGAAGGAAATCTAGAATTATTAAAACAAGTAGATGTTGGTACAGAAATTGAAATTGGAAAAGCAACATTTGAAGAAATAAAAACAAAAATTGAAAATGGTGATATATATGATGCAATAATTATAGAAAAACAAGGTAATAATATAAAGCTAAGGTACATAGTTGAAAGTACAATTATGATGGATGGGATTCCAGAATCTATATTAAGTGCAATGAATAATATATATACTAATATGCAGATGAATAAATTAGGGCTAACACAAGAACAAATCCAATCAATTACACCTAATTTTGAAGTTAGTGTAGAACAAACCGAAGAGGAAGAAGTTGGTGGAAATGTATTGGTAATGATGTTAATGTCTATTGTGCTATTCTATGCAATATATTTTTGTGCATATCAAGTTTCAAGCTCAATAGCAACAGAAAAAACTTCAAAGATAATGGAAACATTAGTAACATCTACTACTCCTAGAACAATAGTATTAGGAAAAACAATAGGAATTGGGATTGTAGGTTTGTTACAAATGATAGCAATTGTAGGAACTGCATTAATATGTGCTAAATCATTTTTGGAACCAGAATTATTAAACTCAGTATTAGATATGTCTAACATTACACCATATTTAGGAATAATAACTATTGTATATTTTATATTAGGATATTTAGCTTATGCACTGCTATATGCTTTAACAGGTTCAACAGTTAGCAAACCAGAAGATATACAATCAGCAAACCAACCAGTAGCACTTATTGCTGTTGCAGGATTTTATCTAGCATATTTTACAATGATGAACCCTACAAGTGAACTAAATTCATTTGCAGCATTATTTCCAATATCATCACCATTTTGTATGCCATTTAGAGTAATGATGGGAATATCAAATGGAACTGATGTTGCTCTATCTATTGCAATTTTAGCTATTACAATTTTAGTTATAGCAAAAGTTGCAATAAAGATATATTCAAATGCTATATTAAATTATGGTTCAAAAATGGGTATAAAAGATATAATAAATATGTATAAAGAAAAAGGAAGTTAAATAAAAAGAGAAGGTAAAAATTATGTATTTAATAGGTATATTAATACCATTTTTAGGAACAGTATTAGGTTCGGCAATGGTATTCTTAATGAAAAATAAAATGAACAAAAAAGTAGAGAAAATACTTTTAGGATTTGCATCAGGAGTAATGATAGCAGCATCTGTTTGGTCTTTAATAATTCCATCAATAGAAATGGCAGAAGAACAAGGAAAAGTAGGATGGATTCCAGCAAGTATAGGTTTCTTACTTGGAATAGCATTTTTGCTTGTATTAGATAGCATAGTACCACATATGCACTTAGAAAGTGAAAAGCCAGAAGGAATAAAATCAAAGTTAAAGAAAACAACAATGATGGTGTTTGCAGTAACACTTCACAATATTCCAGAAGGAATGGCGGTAGGTGTAACTTTTGCAGGAGCACTAGCTGGAAATACTGGAATTACAATAGCGGGAGCAATGGCTTTGGCAATAGGAATTGCTATTCAAAACTTTCCAGAAGGAGCTATTATTTCTATGCCGCTTAAAAGCGAAGGAATGTCAAAAACAAGATCTTTTTTGTATGGAGCGTTATCTGGAATAGTAGAACCAATAGGGGCAATAATTACAATACTTCTTACAAATACAGTTTTACCACTTCTTCCATATTTCTTATCTTTTGCAGCAGGTGCAATGATTTATGTGGTAGTAGAAGAATTAATACCAGAATCGCAGGCAGGAGAACATTCTAATATTGGAACAATAGGCGTAGCGTTAGGGTTTGTAATAATGATGATATTAGATGTTGCATTAGGATAAATCATGTAACCAAAAGTCGAAACATGTCATAATATATACTATACGGGAGGTGCAAAATTATGGAACCAAATGTAGAAGTATATTATAAAAAAGATTGTAGAAAAAATTGTTGCTGTTTATACCTAATAGTTGGTATAATAGCCGCAGTATTAGCTTTCTTTATTGGTGTATTAGTCGCAGCTTTAACAGGAATAATTACTACTATTACAGTGGGAGGCTTAATAGCCATAGTAGTAGCACTAGCTGTTGCTTTTATAGTATCAATAATTAACGCTATATGCTGTAAATTTTTTGATAAGAAAAAATGTTGTTGTTAGTGTAAGCTAATAAACATAAGAAAGAAGCTTCAAAGATGAAAAGTCTTTGAGGCTTTTTAAAATTTTATATAAAAATATATTGACAATAGAAATATGAAATAGTATCATTGTATTATGCAAGTAATACAATGAGGAAAAAGGAGAAAAAAGTGGATTATATTTTTGATAATGAAAGACCAATTTATGTTCAATTAGTAGAGAAAATTAGACTTGAAATAATTTCTGGAAGACTTAAATCAGACGAAAGATTACCTTCTGTAAGAGAGCTAGCAATTACAGCAAGGGTTAATCCTAATACAATGCAAAAAGCATTAGCAGAGTTAGAAGATGAAGGTTTAGTTTATACAGAAAGAACAAATGGGAAGTTTGTAACTGAAAACGTAGAATTAATTGAAAAAATTAAAAATGAGTTGGCAAAAGAAAAAGTTAATAATTATTTGAATGATATGAAAAATATCGGTATAACCTACAATAAAGCACTTAAATACTTGCAAGAATTAGGAGGTAACAAATAATGGAATTAGTAGAATGCAAAAAGCTTTGTAAAAGTTATGATGAAAAGCAAGCTCTAAAAGATGTTGATTTAAAAATTCCAAAAGGAAAAATAATTGGACTTTTAGGTAAAAATGGAACAGGTAAAACTACTTTAATAAAGTTAATAAATGATTTATTAACACCAACAAGTGGAGAAGTATTAATAAAAGGTCAAAAGCCAGGAGTTGAATCAAAAGATATAATAGCATATCTTCCAGAAAGAACTTATTTAGATAGAGAAATGAGTGTAAAAGATGCTATAAAATATTTTGAAGAATTTTATACAAACTTTGATTCAAAAAAAGCAGTTAAATTATTAAAAGATTTAGATTTAGATATGAATAGCAAGATATCTAAGATGTCAAAAGGTATGCAAGAAAAACTTCAATTAATTTTAGTTATGAGTAGAAATGCGGAATTATATATTTTAGACGAACCATTAGGTGGAGTAGACCCTGCAACAAGAGATTATATATTAGATACAATACTTTCTAATTTTTGTGAAGGTGCAAGTGTTATTATCTCAACACATTTAATTGCAGATATCGAAAGAATATTAGATGAAGTAATCTTTATTGATAAAGGAGAAATTGTTTTAATATCATCAGCAGATGAATTAAGAAATAAAGAGAATGCGTCAATAGATGAAATATTTAGGAGGTATTTTAAATGTTAGGTAAATTATTAAAATATGATTTAAAATGGGTATATAAATTAATTATAATATTCTACTGTTTAGCTTTTATCTTTTCAGTAATAGGTAGAGCTTTTAGTACAATAGAAAATTCGTTAGTTTTTAATATAGTAGCACAAATAGCATTTGGAACTGCAATAAGTATGATGGTAAGTAGTTTAATAAACACACTAATGAGATTATGGGCAAGATTTGTTAGAAATATATATAAAGATGAATCATATCTTACACATACATTGCCAGTTAAAAAACAAGAAATATTTGATTCAAAAGTGATAGCGGGATTTATATCTATATTTACAGCAATGGTTGTAATAATTATTTGTTTATTTATCTGCTATTATTCAGAAGCTAACATGGAAGCGTTAAAAGGGTTGTTAGAAATAGCTGCTTCAACATATAACACAACAGTTCTAAATTTATTGTTATTAGTTGCAATAGTAATATTTTTAGAAATAGTATATGGACTATTAATTGGATATGTTGGGATAATATTAGGACATAAATCAAACAAGAATAGAATGGCAAGAAGTATTATAATTGGATTTATACTATACTTTGTATTACAAGCATTAACATTAGGTTTAATTGCAGTTTATGGTTTATTTAATCCAGATGTTATGAATCTACTTAATACAACAGAAATGGTGAATATAGAAGCAATTAAGAGTGTTATGTATGTTGGAATAGGAATATATGCTCTTTATATAATTTTGTTATATTTCTTTGGTAAAAGAGAATTAAATAAAGGTGTTAATGTAGAATAGTAAATATTAATATATATAAGCAGGTAATTAGTTGATAATTACTTGCTTTTGTGTTAATATAATTCCATAGTAAAAATTATATTATAGATAAAACTCGCAAAAATTACAAAGACTATAAAGAGTATATAAAAGAAAGAGGGGAATTAGTTAATGAAACTAGACAAAGAAAAAATAGGAGAAAAGGTAGGAAGTCTTGCAAAAGATGCTAAGAAACTTACTATGGATATTTCTGATAAAACCAAACAAATAGTTACTAAATCCAAAGATAAAGTTGTAGAAACAATGGATGCGAATGGTGATGGACATGTAGATATTGAAGATGTTATTATTCTGGGGTTAAAAACACCAGGAATAAGAATAGCTAGAAGTGAATTTCTAAGAAAAGAATTAATGAAGAAATATCCAGAAGAAGTAATTGAAAAAGCCGTTGAAACAACACCAGCAAAGGCTGGAATAACTGTTGAAGAAATAAATTTAATTGCAGACAATGTTATTAAATATGAAAGAAATTGTGTAACTGGAATATCAGCAGCATTAGGAGCACCTGGTGGTGTAAGTATGGTTGCTACACTTCCAGCAGATATAATTCAATACTATGGATATATGTTAAGAGCTACACAAAAACTCATGTATTTATACGGATTTCCAGAAATTGATGTAGAAGAAAAAGAGCAAACTTTTGATTCTGAAACATTAAATATTCTTATAATCTGTTTTGGTGTAATGTATGGTGTTGCAGGTGCTAATAATGCAATAAAAGCTATGGCAAAAGGACTTGCAAATGGTGTAAGTAAAAAAATAATGAGTACAGCACTTACAAAAGGTACTTTATATCCAATAGTAAAAAATATAGCTAAATGGTTTGGTGTAAAGATGACAAAGAAAATGTTAACAGGAATGGTTCAAAAATCGATTCCATTTATTGGTGGTGTTGTAGGTGGAAGTATAACATATGTGTCATTTAAACCATGTTGTGATAAATTAAAAGAATCATTACAAGATACTTTATTAAGTAATCCAAATCATATAGAAACAGAAGAAGAAAACATTATTATAGACAATGTTGAATTTGAGATTCAAGAAGTTGAATAAAAGATAAAAAGATTAGTTTGAAATATAACTAGTCTTTTTATTATAAAAGGTGAAGTAGCATTATTAGTGTGCTTGAACATCTTGTCGGCGCCGACAAGAAGTTCAGAATTATCTTAGATAATTTTGTTAAAAATTTACATTTTTACATTGAAATTTAAAAAATCATATAATATAATTACAATACTTTTAATCTTTCTACTATAAATCAATAGTAGATTTTCCAAACAATAAAATATTTAATAGGAGAGTGATGTTTATTGAACATTGATTTTTTTAAGGATTTAGAAATCAATTTTCGAGGAACGGAGGTGAGAAAATTCGCAGATAATTTTATAAATGAATTAACAGAACATTTAGAAGATTTTCTTGAAAAAGTTGATATTAGAAGAGAAAAACAAAACAACCAAGAAGAAAAATTAGATTATTTTAGAGAACAAGGAGAACTATATCAAGTTATAGATTTAAGCTCAAAAGGAGCTTTTCTACAAAATATGAAAACTAATATAATCTTTGAAGAAACTAATATTCCAGAAGATTTAAAAAATGTAATATCAAACGACTATATTTTAAGATATAAAGATGGTACATATATATGGGAAGAAGAATTAACTGATAAATTTTATGAAACTTTGATAGATATTAAATAATATATGATATAATATCCATGAAAACGTGGGGGAGAAAGTAATGAGATATTTAAGGAAAAAATCATTAGGATTAATAAAGTCTATTTTAGTATTTTTAATTTTATCATTATTAGGTTTTATTGGACCTGGTTTAACACCAGATAATAATATAGATAATGGTTTAGAAAATATAGAATATGTATCACTTTCAGATGTTCCAGAATATATTGGAAAACCATATGTATATATAAATAACAATATTCCATTTTTTAATGAATCAGATTTAACAACAACTTCTTATGAAAAATATAGCAGTTTAGATAGTTTAGGTCGTTGTGGCGTAGCAATAGCAAGTATCGGAAAAGATATAATGCCAACAGAAGAAAGAGGGACAATTGGCTCTGTAAAACCTACTGGATGGCATACGGTAAGATATCAAGGAATAGATGGAAATTATTTATATAACAGATGTCATTTAATTGGATATCAATTAAGTGGAGAAAATGCAAATGAAAAGAATTTAATAACAGGTACTAGATACTTAAATGTAGAAGGAATGCTTCCTTTTGAAAATATGGTAGCTGAATATGTTGAAGAAACAAATAACCATGTTTTATATAGAGTTACACCAATATTTGAAGGAGACAATTTATTGGCATCAGGAGTATTAATAGAAGCAAAATCAGTTGAAGATAATGGGAAAGGAATACAATTTAATGTTTATTGTTACAATATTCAACCAGGTATAGAAATTAATTATAAAACAGGAGAAAGTTCCGGTCCAGAATATACAGGAAAAAATAATTAAAATATGTAGAAATGAAAATAAAGTTATGATAATATACTAGTATAAAGTAATAATTAAAAGGAGAAATTAATATGAAAGAAAATGTAAGATTTTATAACTGTCCAATATGTGGGAATATAGTAGGATTAATAGAAGGAGATATGGAACATATAACTTGTTGTGGTAAACCAATGGAAGCAATGATTGCTAATACAACAGATGCATCAGTTGAAAAACACGTTCCAGTATATGAAAAAGTAGAAGATGAACTAGTAGTTAAAGTTGGAGCAGTAGAACATCCAATGGAAAAAGAACACTATATTATGTGGATAGCACAAGTAACAGAAAATAGAACAACAAGAGTAAGACTATATCCAGAACAAGCAACAGAAACAAGATTCCCATATATAAAAGGTGCAACATTGTATGCATATTGTAATAAACATGGCTTATGGAAAACAGTAATAGAATAACAAAGGAGAAAATATGGAAAAAGAAATTAAAATTGATATAGCAAGTAGAGAAGAATTGCTAGAAAAATATAATGATAGCAAAGTTTGTAGAGATGTTGTTGAATATTTAATTAAAGAGGCTATGCTTATAGATAAAGGTGAGAAAATAAAGGTTATAATAAATAAAGATAGTGGAGTAATAAATGAAAATTGTAGAGAATTAATAATAAATGGACTAAAAGATGAATATAAAAGAAGCTTAGAAAGACAACATGATAATAATATAAAACAAATATATTTTTTAATTATGGGCTCAATACTTATATATCTATCTTTTAAAGTTAAAAATGTACAAGTGTGGAGAGAAATACTATTAATTAGTGGATGGGTTCCAATATGGGAAATGGTTAAAATTGAATTGTTTCCAGATGTGGAAGGTAGAATAAAAAGAAGAATTATAAATAAACTATTAAAAAGCGAGATTGTTGAAAGAATTTAAAATAGTAAGAGCGATTAGATAACTAATCGCTAATTTTTATCTATTTAAAAGGTATATAGCAAGATTTAAATAACTTGCAAATGTAACCCAAGCAAGATATGGTAATTGTAATAGTCCTGCTACCTTGTTTTTGTTGTAAAATCTAACAATCATAACTATAACCAATGCAAGTAATAGTAAAATCCATAAAAATGCAAAAAGTCTCCATTCGAAAATAAAGAAAAAGAAAGACCATAAAGCATTTACAAATAGTTGGCCATAGTAAATTGAATTAATACTTGAATCAACAAGTGAATTACTTTCTAATATTCCATAAGATACTCCCATTAGAATATAAAGAATAGACCATACAATAGGGAAAAGTATAGCAGGTGGGGCAAAAGGTGGCTGAATTAGCGAGTTATACTCCATAGAGCCAGAAGTGATAAGACCAACAACTGTTCCAACAATAACTGGAATAAGAATAGATTTTAAATAAATTTTAAAATTAGACATATGTAAAACCTCCTGGTAAATTGTATTTAATGTGCTATATAAATATACAATTTTTTTATAAAATACTTGCTTTAAACATAGACTAACTTATATAATATAAGAAATTAGGAGGTAAAAATATATGGAAAAATCAAAAGTATATTTTACAAAGGAGATTACTCCTGAAAGTTTAGTTAAAATTTATGAAAAATTAGAAAAACAATTAAGTGGCAATATAGCAGTAAAAATATCAACAGGAGAACCAGGTGGGCATAACTTTTTAAGTCCAAATTTAATAAAAGATTTAGTAAATAAATTAAATGGAACAATAGTTGAATGTAATACAGCATATGCGGGTAGAAGAAATACAACAGAAGAACATTATAAAGCTATTAAAGAACATGGTTTTATGGATATAGCAAAAGTAAATATTATGGATGAAGATGGAGATATTGCAATACCTGTAAAAAATGGAATACATTTAAAAGAAAACTATGTAGGAAAAAATATAGAAAATTATGATTCGATGTTAATGTTATCTCACTTTAAAGGACATCAAATGGGTGGCTTTGGCGGAGCTCTAAAAAATATGTCAATAGGAGTTGCTTCTGCAAACGGTAAAGCGTGGATTCATACAGCCGGAGTAACAAAAGATACAATTGAAATGAGAAGCAATTGGGCAGAACAAGATCATTTCTTAGAATCTATGGCAGAAGCAGATGAATCAGTTGTTAGTTACATGAATGGGAATATTGTATATATTAATGTAATAAATAATCTTTCTATTGATTGCGATTGCAACAATAATCCAGAAGCACCTTGTATGGCGGATATAGGAATTACAGCATCTATTGACCCGGTGGCATGTGATAAAGCAAGTCTAGATTTAGTATATAACTCAGAAGATAAAGGAAAAGAAAGATTAATTGCAAGAATTGAAAAAATGCATGGAATTAGAACAATACAACATGCAGAAGAACTTGGAATTGGAACAACTAATTATGAATTAGTAAATATTGATTAAATGAATATTAAAATGAAGTAATATATAAATTACTTCATTTTTTTAATATAATGTTTTGTTTTTATACTCTATCTTTAAAATTTCTTCAATTTCTTCTGGTGATTCTTTGCAACCATTATTTAACCATTTTTTTAGAATAGCATTTAAGCCAGCTTTAAAGAATTCTATATGATATTCAAGGTGTTTAGGAGAACCTATAAATGTTTCAACTTCTTTTTCATCTATATAGTCCATTGTATTAGTTATATCAAAATTTAACTTAAAGTATGTTTTGAAAAATAACTGATTTTCTTTAATATGATAGAAAAGTTTTAAAAAGTTATAAGAATGATATTTTTTTTCTCTTTCATCTGTGTAAATGTTAAAAAAGTCATCAATCATTCTATCTTTAATTTTATCTGCTAAGTCATATATATCTAGGTAATTAGCATAAAAAGTAGAACGATTTAAATTACATTTTTGACAGATATCAGTAACAGATATCTGTTCAATTTCTTTATTTTGTATTAATTGTATAAAAGCCTTTTCAATCTTTTCTTGCGATTCTTTTCTTCTTTTATTATTAGCAGTATTCATAATACCTCCATACTTATTAACCCAACAAATGTTGGAAAACTGATGATTGTTTTTTTATTTTAATAATATTATACTATAATTAATAAAAAACAACAAGTGTTGGAATAAAGAAAGGAGGAAAATATATGTCAAAACTAAAAGACGCAAACAAAAAGATTGAAGATGCAGTAGTTGAGGGGTATAAGAAAATTGAAAAAGGAACAGTGGAAGGATACAAAAAAATAGAAGATGGAGTAGTTTTAGGTTACAAAAAGATAGAAGACAAATTTGTAGATAAGTTTTTAAGAAAAGATGGAGAAACTATTGAAGAAGCAAAAGAAAGATTAAAAAAAGAACAATAATAAATTTAAATATGAAAAGAGGTAATTAATATGAAAAAAGATACTTTATTAGAAATAATATTAGGAACAATTGGTGGATTAATATTTTCATTAGGAATGTGTATGTGTTTAGTAACAGAGTGGAATATGTTTAAACCAGGAGTTATAGTTGGAATAGTAGGATTTATAATCTTACTTTGCATTATTCCGGTATACAGAAAATCACATCCTAAAAAAGAGCATGGACCAGTTGATGTGGGCTTAGTAACAACTTGGTGTGTGGGTGTTGTAGGAGCATTAATTATGGGCTTTGGAATGAGCAAAATATTGGTAGGAACAGCAAGTACAGCAGATATGATAGTTGGACTAATAACAGGTGTTGTTGGGCTTGTTATATGTGTACTTAATTATCCTATATATGCTTATATAAAAAGTAATAAAGAATAATGAAAAAGCTAATAAAACAGTTTAAAGCATTAGAGAAAAAAGACCAACTTATTTTCTTCCTATTATGCTCTACAATAAGTAACTTTTTAGTTGCTATAATTAAATTTATATTATCACTTACAATACCATCACTTTGGTTCTTTATAAATGCTGGTTTTAGCTTTGTGCTAGCTTTGGGGAGATTTTTAACAATAAAAGAATATAATAAAATTAGAACTATAAATAATAAAGAAGAAAGATTAAAAAGAGAATATAATAATTATTCAAGAAATGGAATAATGCTTATATTACTTGGAATAATGTATTTCTTTGTTAGTTCATATATGTATTATAAAGGTACAAACACAAATATGCATGAATATATTACATATCTAGTTGCACTAATTGCTTTTTCTTCAATAGGAACAGCGATATATGGAATGGTGAAATATAAAAGAAATGAAGAACCAATTATTAAAGGAATAAAACTAACTAATTTTGCAAACGCATTAACAACAATAGTATTAACACAAGTTGTTCTATTAGATACTTTTGCGGATGAGTATGATTCAAGTTTAAATGGATATACTGGAATGGGAGTTAGTTTAGCTATCATTGGTTTAGGTTTGTATATGATACTAGGAATAAGAAAAATTAATAAGTAACAAAAACCTCTATACAAAAGTGTAGAGGTTTTTAAAATTTTGTGATATAATATGTATCACAAATACAAAAGATAACATTCAAATAAAGAAAAGGGAAATGTTATGGAAGAAAAGTTATATAAAGAATTAAATGAACAAGAAACTGAGACAACAATAAATGTTCTATATAAAGAAAATATTTTATCTATATATACAACAAAAATAGATTTACAAAGGCAATTAAATAAAATATTAGGAGAGCCAATAAGTGAATCTAAAAAAGGTAAGTATATAATAGGTAGTAGATGGAATGTATCATTAGATGAGAAAAGTAAAATAACTCAAATGATGTTAAAAGCAAATATTTTTGAATTATAATAGAAAGGTAAAAAAGGTGATACAAATGAATAAAGTTTTAAAAATATTAATTAGCGTATTAGGAATAATATTGATTTTATGGGGACTTGTATTCACAGTAGATTTTATGAGATGTAGCCATTTTATGATGCCAGTATTTGTGGTAGCGGGAGAAACAGCTGATGATGGTGGGTCTGGAACATATTATGGCTTGGGATATAAAGTAAAAGTAGAGAAAAACATTTCATTTGAATATGGCCCAGAGTTAATAAAAATAGAAATGTATATGTTTGATAAATTTATAACAGGCGCAATAGCCAATATACATATTACAGTAGATGATATTGATGGTAATGAATCAACACAGCCACAAATTCATAATAGTTTTGTTGGAACAGTCATAAAAGAAACTACAAGATATATGATAGTAGAACCAAATGAAGATGAAATAGAAAGAAAATCAGCAGATAGAATAGTTATAAACTATGGAACAGACCATGTTGATTATTTATATGGAATAGGAAGAGAGGTTATAATAAACTACACTGGATACATAATGGAGACATATCCAGCACAAATTAATACAGATAATATTCAAATTTATGAAGCGGAGTAGAGTAGATGGAATTTTTAATTGAGTTTTTAGTGGATTTGATACTTGAAGGAAGTATGGAAATAAGTGAAGATGAGAGAATGCCTAAGTGGCTTAGATATATATGTTTAACAATAGTAACTATTGTATTTGGTGTAGTAACTATTGGATTATTTGTTTTAGGAATATTTGCGGGTAAAGAAAATATATATGCAGGGATATTCTTTATAATAATAGCCTTTATACTACTAATTTCAGGAATTGTTAAATTTGAAAAGAAATATATTCAAAGAAGAAATTTAATAAATAATGATTAATGGTAAAATATGGAAAGATGTAAATGGGTTAATTTAAAGAATAAAATATATGTTGATTACCATGATAATGAATGGGGAAAGATAAAACATGATGAAAGATATTTATTTGAAATGCTAGTTTTAGAGGGGTTTCAAGCAGGTTTATCTTGGGAATGTGTTTTAAATAAAAGAGAAGATTTTAGAAAAGCTTTTGATAATTTTGATTATGAAAAAATAAGTAAATATGATACAAATAAAATTAATGAATTACTTAATAACCCGAGTATTATAAGAAACAAATTAAAAATAAATGCTGCAATAACAAATGCAAAATTATTTATGGAAATACAAAAAGAATTTAAAAGTTTTGATAACTATATATGGAGTTTTAGCAATAATAAGGTAATTAAAAATATGGATGATAATTTAAAAACAACATCTGAACTTTCAGATACAATTTCAAAAGATTTAAGAAAAAGAGGAATGAAATTTGTTGGAAGTACAATTATTTATTCTTACTTACAAGCAATTGGTATAATAAATGATCATGAATTAAAATGTTGTTTATATAATAAATAGAAACAGGACTACAAAATATGTAGTCCTGTTTTGTTAAAACTTTTTAATAACCAAGAATTTTGTTTCTAATGATACTTACCTTAGAGTAATCCATTATATCAAGTTTATTAATATAATTCCTATCAGTCATAGAAATCTCAACTCTTTCGATACTACTATAATCAATTTCTTTCTTCTTACCATCAATAATAATTGAAATATTATCAGCAGGTTTAAGAACAAGATTGATTTTAGAACAGATTATAGGGTTAGTTATAAATCGTTCATAAGCAGCATTGCGAATGGGGTTTATTAAACTACAAACCAGTTGTCTGTTATTGCTAAAATCGATTGCGCCATCTGCATTTAAAGAATATGCAGTATCGCCCGTACTGGTTGCAACAACAATTCCATTTCCTGTCACATTTTGAAGAAGTTCATTATTAATGTATTCTGCAAAAGTGATTTTAGAGTAATTGCTGCCCGCAATGATTGCTTCATTTAATGCGAAGAATTGTTGAGTATTACCATCTTTCAAAAAAACTTCAATAAATGATATATATACTCTTCTGGTTTTTAACTCTTGTTCAAAATTGATATATTGAATAAGAGAAAAAATATCGTTTTCGCACAAATCTTGAAGAAATCCAAGAGTGCCAGTGTGAATACCAGTATAAATAATATTCTCGGAAAAATTTGTACTAGTAACGGCATCGATAAAGGTGCCATCTCCGCCGATTGCAATAACTAAATCAGGATTATCTGATTCAATAAGTGGTTTTGAAGATTTTTCGTTTAGTGCTCTGATTTTGTCAGCTATTTGCCGGCTCTTTTCATCAGGGCGGACGAATAATCTAAAAGTTTTAACTTCGTTTTTCATGTTGTATCCTCCTTGTTGTGATGTACACTAAATTAAATTGTTAATCTAGTATAACAAAATTAAATGTAAATATATTATATCAAAAAAATGCTTAAAATTCAATGATTTACATAAATGCAAGAAAAATAATACAAATAGGACTACACAAATTAAATAAAATATGTTAAAATATTAAAGTATTAAAAATAAAAGGAGAGTGAAGGTAATGTCAGGACATAGCAAATGGCATAATATTCAAGCAAAAAAAGGTAAAGCAGATGCAGCAAGAGGAAAAGTATTTACAAAATTAGGAAGAGAGTTATTAATAGCTGTTAAAGAAGGTGGACCTGATCCAGCTGGTAACTCTAAATTAAAAAATGTTATAGCAAAATGTAAGGCAGCAAACATGCCAAATGATACAATAAACAATGCTATTAAAAAAGCTTCTGGAAGTAATGAAAATTACGAAGAAATTACATACGAAGGTTATGGAACAAATGGTGTTGCAGTAATAGTTAGTGCAGCAACAGATAATAAAAATAGAACAGCAGCAGATGTAAGACATGCATTTGATAAATCAGGAGGAAACCTAGGAACAAATGGATGTGTATCATATTTATTTAATAAAAAAGGTTTAATTGTAATAGATAGAACTACAACTAACTTAGATGAAGATAGTATGATGATGCTTGCATTAGATGCAGGTGCAGAAGATTTTGAAGCATCAGAAGAAGTTTATGAAATAACAACTGATCCATCAAACTTCTCAGAAGTTAGAGAAAAATTAGAAGCAGAAGGTTTAGAATTCTTAGAAGCTGATGTTAAATTAATTCCTACAACTTATGTAGAATTAGATGAAGAACAAGGCGAAAAAATGCAAAGATTAATAGATAGATTAGAAGATTTAGATGATGTTGTTGAAGTATCACATAACTGGGCAGAATAATGTTCTAAAAAAATATTAAAGACATATACTTATAGTGTATGTCTTTTTTTATGGAGTTTATATGGATGTTTTAGAATATTTTCCTAATAATATAAGAATGTGTTTGTTAAAAGAAATTAATATTAGAAACTATAAATCACTTGAAGAAATCAGAATTAGAGTAAATAGACCAATTATACTAAAATTCAATAATGGTTTAAAAAAGTTAGATTATATAATTACAACAGAAGATATATTAAGAATATTAGAATATATAACAGAAAACTCAATGTATTCATATCAAAAACAAATATGCGAAGGGTATATTACTTTACGTGGTGGACATAGAGTTGGTATATCTGGAAATGTTGTAGTTGAAAATGATAAGGTTATAAATATAAATTACATATATAGTTTAAATTTTAGAATATCAAAAGAAATAATAGGTGTTGCAAATGAAATTAGTAAATATATATATGAGAATGGAAATGTGAATAATACTTTAATAATATCTCCACCAGGTGCGGGAAAAACTACGATTTTAAGAGATTTAATTAGAATATTAAGTGAATACAAAACAATTGGAGTAGTAGATGAAAGAGGAGAAATTGCAGCAATGTATAAAAATATTCCTCAAAACAACTTAGGTTTGCAAGTAGATATTTTAAACAATATTCCTAAAAGTATTGGAATGAAAATGTTAATAAGAAGTATGGCACCAGAAGTTATATGTGCAGATGAAATTGGAACAAAAGAAGATATCGAAGCTATAAAATATGCTGTAACATCAGGTGTAAAAGGAATATTTACAGCTCATGGAGATAGAATAGAAAACATAACTCAAAATCCAATTTTAAGAGAACTAATACAAAGTAATTTGATAGAAAATATAATAATTTTAAATAAAAATGATAGAAATAATATAAAATGTATAAATAATTCTAAAAAGAATATTGACAAAACGAACTTATTAAATATATAATTTGAAATATAAAAATAAAAGAAGAAACAAAGGAGAAATAAAAGATGCAAAACCTTGAAACCGTTGAGAGAGTACACACACACACACACACACACACAAGGTAATTTAACAAATAAAAAAGAAACAAGCATAGAATATGCTTTATTAAATGTACAAGTAATAAAAGGATAGGTAAAAATATTTACCTGTCTTTTTTGCGTCTAAAAAAGTTTTTAATGTTAAAGATGTTAAATAACCCTAAAAACATCTAAATAAAAAATATAAATTTAATTTTTCAAAGG
>JAZSPC010000023.1:0-2119 GCA_045537285.1 Clostridia bacterium | reverse complement strand
TAATGTTCTAATATGTGCACCGTCAACGTCTGCATCAGCCATTATAATTACTTTTCCATATCTAATTTTAGTAATGTCAAAATCTGCTCCGATTCCTGCGCCTACTGCCAAAATTACGGGTTGTAATTTATCATTATTGTATATTTTATCTGCTCTTGATTTTTCAACATTAAGCATTTTTCCCCATAATGGTAGAATTGCTTGGAATTTTCTATCTCTTCCTTGTTTTGCACTACCACCAGCAGAATCTCCTTCGACTATGTATATTTCGCATTCTTCTGCTATTTTACTTGAACAATCTGCCAATTTTCCTGGAAGTGTTGTACTTTCTAGTGCAGATTTCTTTCTTACTAATTCTCTTGCTTTTCTAGCTGCTTCTCTTGCTCTTGAAGCACTTATACATTTTTCTAAAATTGCTTTTGCAACAGAAGGATTTTCTTCTAAGAAATTTGATAAAGCTTCATTTACCACCGATTGAACAACACCGGTTACTTCACTGTTTCCTAATTTTGTTTTTGTTTGTCCTTCAAACTGCGGTTCTTTTACTTTTACTGATACAACAGCTGTTATACCTTCTCTTATATCTTCACCTTGTAGGTTGTCATCTTTATCTTTTAATATATTATGACCTCTTGCATAATCATTAAATACTTTTGTTAAAGAACGTTTAAATCCTTCTAAATGTGTTCCACCTTCAATTGTATTAATATTATTAACAAAACTATATATATTTTCATTATATGCAGAAGTATATTGAATAGCTATTTCTACTGGTATTTCTCCATTTAATTTTTCTACATATATTGGTTGGTCATGTAATTTTTCTTTGTTTTTATTTAAATATTCAACAAAAGATTTTAATCCCCCTTCAAAACAAAAATCTGCTTTTTGAGGAGTCTCTCCTCTTTTATCTTCTATTGTTATTCTTAAACCTTTTGTTAAGAATGCCATTTCTCTAAATCTTTTTTCTAAAACGTCATATTCATATTCTAATGTTTCAAATATTGTATCATCTGCATAGAATCTTACTTTTGTTCCTGTTTTTTTAGAATCACCTATTTTTGTTAATGGTTTTACTGTTTTTCCTCTTTCAAATGCCATTTGGAATATTCCACCATCTCTTTGAATAGTAACTTCTGTCCATTCAGATAAGGCATTTACAACAGAAGCACCAACTCCATGAAGACCACCAGACACTTTATATCCACTATCTCCACCAAATTTTCCACCAGCGTGTAATACAGTATAAACTGTTTCTGCTGCTGATAAACCTGTCTTTTTATGTTTTTCAACTGGTATACCTCTACCATCATCTTCTACTGATATTATATTTCCAGGTTCTATAATTACATTTATGTTTTTGCAATACCCAGCTAATGCTTCGTCAACTGAGTTATCAACTATTTCATATACTAAGTGGTGTAATCCTCTTACAGACACACTTCCTATATACATACCTGGTCTTTTTCTAACAGCTTCTAATCCTTCTAAAACTTGGATTTGGTCTGCTCCATATTTGTTTTCAACTTTCTCCATTGTATTGCCTCCTTAGGTTTTTACGTTCTTATTATATATTTAAAGTTTTATAAAAATCAAGCTTTTATTTTAAATATTTTTTTCGTAAACACTTCCCTCTTTTACTTCATACTTATTTATTTCTACATTTTCTATATTTATATCATCTGTACATGTTATTATTATTTGAGTGTTTTCTATATTTTTCAAAAAATTTAATCTTCTTTCCTCATCTAATTCAGACATAAAATCATCTAACAAAAGTATTGGATATTCTCCTATTTCATCTTTTATTATTTCTAATTCTGCAAGTTTTAGTGATAAAATACTTGTCCTTTGTTGTCCTTGCGATCCATAGACATCTATTTTTTTTGTGTTTATAAAAAAATAAATATCATCTCTTTGAATTCCAAGTGTTGTGTGTCCTTTTTCTATATCTTGCATTCTATTTAATTTTAAATCTTTTAAAAATTTTTCTTTATCAAAACAATCTGAAATATATTTTAATTTAATAGTTTCTTTTTCTTTTGTTACTTTTTTATGAATTTCTTCTATTTTTTCTTTTATTTTATTTATAAATTCATCCCTATACTTATTTATTATA
>JAZSPC010000022.1:0-14005 GCA_045537285.1 Clostridia bacterium | reverse complement strand
AAAATATAAAGGTGAAAAAATGAAAAATATAAAGGAGTTTATAAAAGAAAGAAAAGAAGATATAACAAAATCAGTAAGAGTAAAATTATTTTTTATAATGACTACTACAATAATGGCAATTATACTTATGCTTATATTTGTTAATAGCTTTATAATAGAATCATATTATTTACACTATAAAAAAGATACTTTATTATCTTCTTATGAAAAGATTAATAAATATTTGTACTCTAATATGTCAACAAGTGCCATAGAATTAGAACTTGAAAAAATTGCAATTAACAATAATTATAATATATTGATAACTAACAACCGAAATGTGAGTGTATATAATTCTAGCAAAGATTTTAAACAATATATGTTAAATCTAGACAGAGTTAATAAAAAAGATGTATTATACAATAAAGATAATGTAGTTATTATAGAATCAAAAGATTATAGCAGTGGAATTAATTTTTTGATGTTAATAGGTGAGTTAGATAATAACTACACAACTTATATAAGAATGCCCCTTTCTTCAATTAAGGACAGCGTAAATATATCAAATAATTTCTTATATGCCATAGGAATTATAACTGTAATCATAAGTGGAATTGCGATGCTTGTTATATCAAAACGATTCACTAGACCAATTTCAGAGCTAAGTAACATTGCAAATAAAATGTCAAATTTAGATTTTAGCCAAAAATATAGAATAAAAGATTCAGGTGATGAAATTGATGAACTTGGAAAAAGCATTAATAAAATGTCTGACAAGTTAGAAGATACAATTACTAAATTACAAAATAGTAATATAGAACTTGAAAAAGATATAGAAGAAAAATCAAAATTAGATGATATGAGAAAGCAATTCATATCAGACGTATCACACGAATTAAAAACACCAATAGCCTTAATACAAGGATATGCAGAAGGACTTATTGAGAATGTAAATACAGATGAAGAAAACAGGAAATTTTATTCGGAGGTGATATTGGATGAAGCAAATAAAATGGATAGAATGGTAAAAGAACTGTTAGAATTAATGAAACTTGAATATGGTGCAAAGAAAGCAAATAATATATTATTCAATATTACAGAATTAATTAATGAAGAAGTAAGGAAATATACAGTTTTATTAAATGAAAATAAAATACAAGTAAAATTTAATCTAAAACAACCTATTTTTGTTTATGCAGATACAAATTTAGTACAAAAAATATTAAACAATTATATAAGTAATGCAATTAAAAATGTAGAAAAAGTAAAAAAAGAAAAGTATATTAGTATAACTGTAAAATTATTAGAAAATAAAGTACGTGTTTATGTATTTAATACTGGAAAAAATATTAGTGAAGAAAATGTGCAAAAAATATGGACGAGATTCTATAAAGAAGATACTTCAAGAAATAGAGAAATGGGTGGAACTGGAATAGGATTATCATTAGTTAAGGCAATTATGAATAATTACAACAATGAATATGGAGTGATAAATAAAGAAAATGGCGTAGAATTTTATTTCGATTTAGAGACTATAAAAACACAATAAACATTTATTCTTATTGACGAAATTAAAAAAAGTAAAAAAATTTTAAAAATGTATTGACAACTGAATTTAAATTTAGTATACTAGATTTCGTCGATAAGAAAATGGGCGCATAGCTCAGCTGGGAGAGCATCTGCCTTACAAGCAGGAGGTCATAGGTTCGAGCCCTATTGCGCCCACCATTTTTTTATACGGCCCGGTAGTTCAGTTGGTTAGAACGCTAGCCTGTCACGCTAGAGGTCGACGGTTCGAGCCCGTTCCGGGTCGCCATTTTTTTATTTAATAAAAAATATAATTTAATATGGTTCGATAGCTCAGTCGGTAGAGCAGAGGACTGAAAATCCTCGTGTCGGTGGTTCGATTCCACCTCGAACCACCAGATTATAGCAATGTTTATGAAAGTAGACATTGCTTTTTTGTATATAGAGAGAAAAAGGTGTGTTGACAACAATTACAGAAAATGGTATAATTATATTATCTCTAATTATGTAACTCTATAAATCATATTGATTTTGAGTGACAAGAGAATGGTTAAAGGTTTTGGTTTTTCAAACAAAAATAACTTACAGGAGGATTAAAAATGAAAAACGAAAAGAAATTGACCCCGAAAGAACGGATGGAGGCAGAAGCAAGAATAGCTGCACTTCGTGCAGAAGCAAATTCTATTTCCAGAACGCTCAAAAAAGACGACGAGATAGGAAAACCTGTCGAGGCACCTGCTGAGGAAGTACCCGAAGAGGAAACTCCCGTTGAGGTAGTTGCTGAGGAAGTACCCGAAGAGGAAGCTCCCGTTGAAGCACCTGCTGAGGAAGTACCCGAAGAGGAAACTCCCGTTGAGGTAGTTGCTGAGGAAGTACCCGAAGAGGAAACTCCCGTTGAGGTAGTTGCTGAGGAAGTAACCGATGAGGAAGCTCCCGTTGAGGCACCTGCTGAGGAAGTACCCGAAGAGGAAGCTCCCGTTGAGGCATCTGCTGAGGAAGTACCCGAAGAGGAAACTCCCGTTGAGGCACTTGCTGAGGAAGTAACCGAAGGTCAGGCTATCGTTGAAGCACCTGCTAAGGAAAATGGTTTTATCAAATTCCTGAAATGGTTTGGTGCTATTGTCGGTATAGGAGCGCTTGCAGGCATATTTATTATGCTTATGGTAATGCAATTCGGTAAAGGCAATCAGGTGATTGACAACGATGATGCATTTGACATGGATGCTTTCGTAGCTTCTACTGTTAACATTGCAAATCAGTTTACTACGGATGAAGAGGTTGCCACCAACGTTGATGTTTTCGCAGAAAAGATCGGCGAAGATAAGCTCGAAGAGCTTGTTGAAAAGTATGGCGAACTTCCCGTTCAGAAAGCTATTGCAGAGTATATTGTTTTCGTTCCTGAAATCAAGATGAATCAGTATGTCAACAACAATGGATTGGTATACAATCCCAATGCTGCGGATGATTACTATAAGATGCTTGATAATGCAGACAAAGCTTATACAGATGCAACCGGCAAGAATCCTAACGGCGCTTTGATGAGTCTTGAAGGTTATGATACTTACAAGTCTAACAGAGAAGCAATGAAGGCATTGATTGCTGAATCAGGTGACATTGCACTTCTTACTTGGTATGAAGTTAAGACCACCGGATATGATGCAATGGTACAGCAGAACAACGATACAACAGTTGCTCTTGATTACAAGGAAGAGGTAAAACTTGAACTTGTAAACAATGTAAACGGTTCTGTTAAACTTCTCGAACTCCAATTGGAGCAGAATGTTAATGGAACAGATGCTGATACTCTCAAATACACTGATGTGTATGCAGAGTTTATCATAAACAATTACATGTATGTAGTTGCAAACTAAAACAAACCTTAACCAGGGGCAGCGCTAGATTTTCTAGCGCTGCTTTTTTTGTGTGATATTGTAAAATATTATTTATTAAATATAAAAATGAAAACCCTTACGGAAAGTAAAGAAAAATGTTATAAAATTCCAAAAAAACATTGACAATAATTTACATAAATGGTATACTAATATGTAGGGAAAATATAAATTTAAATTTAGGGGGAATTTTAAAAATGATAAAAAATTTAAAGCTTAAAGTTACTATTATATTAGTAGCAATTTTATTTTTTGGGGTGTTATTAACAATAAATGCAAGTAACCCATCAGACTGTAAACAACCTGGGTGTGATGGTACTATAACTTGGAAAATAACGAAATTACCTACATGTACACAAGACGGAATTAGAACGTATACTTGTAGCAAATGTTCATATGGTTATACACAAACAGAAGCAGCAGTAGGACACAGTTATAGTTCAAAAGTGATAAAAGCAGCAACATGTACAGAAAATGGAATGAAAACAAATACTTGTGGTATTTGTAATTATTCTTATGCAGAAGTAATTCCAGCAGTAGGACATAGTTATACTACAACGGTAACAAAACCGGTAACATGTACAGAAAATGGAGTTAAAACACATAAATGTAATGGTTGTTCATATTCTTATGAAGAAGTAATTACAGCAACTGGACATAATCATACTTCAAAAGTAACAACAGCAGCAACATGTACAGAAAATGGAGTAAAAACATATACATGTACATGCGGGGATACATATATTGAAACAATTTCAGCAACAGGACATAACTATACTTCTGAAACAACACAAAATCCTACTTGTGCAAATAATGGAGTTAAAACATATACATGTACAAATGGTTGTGGAGCATCATATACAGAACCAATTTCAGCAGTAGGACATAATTTTACATTAACTTCAACAGTAAATGCAACTTGTACAACAGAAGGAACAAAAACATATACATGTACATGTGGAGACACATATACAGAAACAATACCAGCGGTAGGTCATAAAATAGTTTTAGACACATCAAAAGTAAAAGATGCAACTTGTACAACTGAGGGTGAAAAAACATATGTATGTAAAAACGGATGTGGAGTTTCATATACAGAAACAACACCAACAGTAGGACACAATTTTGTTTTAGATACATCAAAAGTAAAAGATGCAACTTGTACAGCAGAAGGGAAAAAAGTATATACATGTAAAAATAATTGTGGAGAATCATACGTAGAAACAATACCAGCAGTAGGACATAGTTATATTTTAGATACAGTAAATTCAAAACTAGCAACATGTACAACAGAAGGAGAAAATATTTATATATGTAAAAACGGATGTGGATCATCATATACAGAAACAGTTCCTGCAATAGGACATAATTATGGTTCAACTATAACAAAAGAACCAAATTGTATAGAAGACGGTGAAAGAACGTATACATGTAAAAATAAATGTGGAGATTCTTACACAGAAACAATACCAGCAGTAGGACATAGTTTTACAAATTATACATCAAATAATGATGCGACTTGTACAGTAGATGGAACAAAAACAGCAACATGTAATAATTGTTCAGAAACAGAAACGATAACAGACGAGGGTAGTGCATTAGGACATGACTTTGTTACAACAACAAAAGATGCTACTTGTAATGAAGAGGGATTAATAACAAAAACATGTTCTAGATGTGGACATGTAGAAACAGAAACAATAAATAAACTAGGTCATGATTATGTTATAACAACAACAACAGCAACATGTACTGAAAAAGGAACAACAACGTATACATGTAGTAGATGTGGTGATACATATACTGAAACAGATAAAGAATTAGGGCATGACTATAAAGAATCAGATAGAGTTAATGCTACATGTGAACAAGATGGATATGTAGAATATACATGTACTAGATGTTTAGATATATACAAAGAAACATTAAAAGCAACAGGACACAATTTTGTGGATGGAAAATGCGAAAACTGTGGGAAGTTAGAAAAAGAACCAGAAGAGGATAAGCCAGGCGACAATAATAAACCAGGTGATAATGATAAACCAGGCGATGATACAACATCAGATGATGAAAAATTACCACAAACAGGTTCAAGTTTTATAGTACCAATGTTAGCTAGTTTGTTTGCGGTAAATGCAGCAGGATCAGCAATAATGTTAAAGAAGAAAGAAAATAAATAATAAATAACGAAAAGAACTAACTTTTAAGTTAGTTCTTTTTATTATTATATTAATAAGATTATTCTTATTTAATTCTTATAAATTTATTGGTTTGAGTGCTATTGAATTCTTTTGTAACATAACCATTATCATATAATGAACCACTTTTATCTTCAAAAGGTACATCAATATTTACGTTACAGATATAGTGTTCATTTGAATTTGTAATAATATTTATAGTGAAGGATATATTACAATTTAAACTAGTTAAAGGAATTACAGCTTCTTTTAATAGAGTTCCATTATATAAAATTTCAGACTTCTCTGTTATAAATTCTGTTTTTATATTTTTATTATAAAATCCAATTGCAATTGGTGTGCCTCCACCACAATAAATTTCATAATTATTATAATTTACGTTTGTTTTAGTATTTATTATATTGAAATTAAAATTATCTTTAATAATGTTATTTTCATCAAAACTGCATTTTCCTAAATCTGCTATCGATTTTTGATACAAGTAAGGTGTTCCAAATTCAGGGGTGGATGTATAAATGTTGTCGATATATAAAGTAGATATTGATTTAGAGGTATCTTCTAGTTCGTTTAAATATATTCCTATATCACAATACTGTGAAATATCTAAACTTAATAACTGATTTACACTACCTGATTCAGCTGTTGCACTGCTAAACAGAATGATTTTTCTTAAAGAAAATGGTATATTTTCATTTAAATAAGAAAAATTAATACTATCTTTTTCAAGATTTACTTTTATAAAGACATCTTGAATAAAGAAAATATATATAACTATACAAATTAATAGTATTGAAGTTAGCAATGTTAATAATCTTAAACTTTTTTTATTTAATTCTTTAAAAAGAATCTTTTTTCTTTTCCTAATATTTATTCCTCTTCTCATTGGTAATTCTCCTTTTATAAATATAATATATTATAACATTTCTTTAAAATCAATATTTATTAAAGAATTGACAAAAAAACTTTTTATATTTAAAATAATATTGGTGAAACATATGAAAGAAAAAAATAAAAAAATAAAAATAAATGATAATAGAGCAAGAAATGTGTTAATAATAGCGGTTGTTTTTGTGATAACATTAATAATACTAATATTTTTATTAAAGTATATAATAAATGAAAAATTATCAAATGATATAAGTTTGCAGATTGCTCAAAAGCCTAAGGAGATAGAATGGTTTGATGATGAATATAATGGAATTGTTAATGTAAATGATATAATACAGGAAAATTTAAACAATCAAATAAAACAAGTTATTGAAGTACAAACTGTGGAATTAGAATATCAAACAGAATATCAAAACAATAGTAGTTTACCTATTGGTGCGATAAAGGTGATTCAAGAAGGAAAAGATGGAGAACAAGAGCTAATAATAAGAAAACAATATGAGGGAGAAATATTAATTGCTGATGAACAAATAGGAAGAAGAATTTTAAATCCTGCCATAAATAAAATAATAGAAGTGGGCGTTGGAAGTTTTTATGATATTATTTATAACAACAATAATACAGTAGAATATACAAAAAAAGAATTACTGAAAACATTAAGTAAAAATATGGCTCTAAATAAGCCAAGTGGCTTAACGCTGGAACAGTTTGAAAAAATATTTGAAAATGAAAAAAGAGACAAAAATGGTGTTTTTAAAGAAAATGCAAAATATTTTTACTATGTAGAACAGGTATACGGGATAAATGGTGTATTTGTTGCAGCGTTAGGAATACATGAAAGCGGTTGGGGAACTTCTAGAATATCAACAAATAAGAAAAACTTATTTGGATATGGTGCATATGATATGAATGCTTATGCAAGCGCTTATAAATATGATGGATATGTTGCTGGAATAGATATGATAGCAAGAGTTCTTATGAAAAATTATTTACACCCTAAAGGAACAAGTATATATAATGGTGAAATTGCAAGTGGAAAATATTATAACGGGAATACGGTTTCTGGGGTAAATAAAAAATATGCTACTGATAAGAATTGGGCTAATAGTGTATATACATGGATGAAATATTTATACAATCGATTATAATTTTTGATATTATCTCAAAATACTGGAAAAGTTGTAAAATATTTCAAATAAATCTTGTATTTTTTTTCATTGTAGTGTATTATAATAAGAGATAATTATTCAATAAAAAACATAGAGGGAGAAAAGATTATGAAAAAAATAATAGCAATATTTTTAGTAATGTTTTGTTTGTTTTCAATTTGTAGCGTATATGCTAATAATCCGCAAGTAATTGATAAGGAAACAGAAAGTAAATTGGTAGAAATTAAAGAAAAAGAATTAAAAGAAAAACAAGATTATGTTGAGGCATATGGTTCAGAAAGCTACGGAATGACTGCATATATATTAAATAAAATAAGAATATATAGTATTCCATGTTGCTTTATAGGTATCGCAGTTGCAGCAATCTATCAATATGCTATTGGAATAAGAAGAATAGACATAAGAGATAGAGGATTACATTTAATGATAGGTTTTATTACTATATTAGTAATCTGCCAAATACTACCATTAGTATTTGCAATTGTTATAAAAAGTTGGAGGGGTTAACAAATGAAGGTACTGTTTGCTGTTAGTAACGAAAATATATCTACTCAAATAGTTAAGAGATATCAAAAAGAATATAAAGAAATAATATCATATAAAAATATGTATTACTTTAATGCGATTGTTAAAGAATTACAAAGAGATAAATCATATGATAGAATTGTTATTAGTGAGGATTTAGAGCCTTTTGCTAATAATAATTTTGATGCAATAGAAAAATTTATATTTGAGAAACTGGATAATATTAGTGATGAAGCAACAGGAATTAATGGAAAAGATATTCCAATAATTTTATTAGCCACAGATAGAAGAAGAAAGTCTGAGTCAATATTGGTAAAATTATTTGGAATAGGAATATATAATATACTATTAGGTGAAGATAGAACTACTGATAATGTGTGTAGTTTATTAAACAAACCTCGTAGCAAAAAAGAAGCTAAACAATATTATAAAATAGAATCAGATGAAGTATCATACAAAAGTGAAAGTGAAGAAAATGTTAGTGAATCTGAAATAAAAAATATATTAAATCATTATAGAAGACTAGGAAAAGATGAAGATAGATATGTAGAAAGCTTTAACAATATTGCAGCTCAATATAATGATGCTCAATTAAGAATAATCACTAAATTTTTACCTTTAAATGTAAAGGCGGTTTTAGAGGAACAATCACCTAAATATCAATCTGTAATGAGTTTTGCAGAAGCTCCTACATCAGAATTAATGAAAAAGAAAAAAGAAGAAGAAGGATTAAAAGTAGGATTTTTAAATTATAGTAATTCTAACAAACCTACTAGACCTGTAATAGTTCCGACAGCTGTGAAAAAGATTGCTACTAAGAAAAATATTGAGAATAAAGATATATTACAAAATAAAGTTGCGGAATTTAAACAAGTTGAAAATAGTATAGAGCCGGAAATACTACCAGGTTTTGAAACAGTAAGAGAAGACAATGATTTAATTTCAAGCTTTGAGAACATAACAGAAGAACCACAATTAAATAATGTTGAAACACGAGAAATAATAGAACCTGTTAAAAGAGGAAGAGGAAGACCTAGAAAAATATCAGTAGATGATGATAAAGCGAAAGTAAATGTAGTAAAAAGAGGAAGAGGAAGACCTAGAAAAATAATAGAAGAAGTAAAAGAGCCAGAGAATAATATATTACAAGAAATAGATGAAACAGAAAAAGACGATGCTATTTTACCTGGATTTGACGAATTTGAGGAATTAAATTCGAATGCATCAAATAATGTAGAAAAATCCACATTATTTGATTTAGAAGATGAAATTTCATTATCAGGTTTTAAAGAATTAGATGAACAAAATGATACATTACCAGGTTTTGATAATATAGAAGATGGAAATGATGATATATTACCAGGATTTGATGATATTGAAGAAAAAGAGGATATATTACCTGGATTTGACGATGTTGAAGAAAAAGAAGATATATTACCTGGATTTGATGATGTAGAAGGGGAAGATGAGATGCTACCAGGATCAGAAGTGTCTAATGATACAACAACATCATATTCTTCAAATAATAATGTTTCAGACTTGTTATTAAAAGACAAAAAGGTAATAAGTTTTGTGGGAACAACAAAAAATGGAACATCATTCTTAGTAAATAACTTAGCTAAATCATTAGCTTCAATGGGAATTAAAACAGCAATTCTAGATTTAACAACAAATAGAAATTCTTATTATATCTATACTAAAAATGAAGAAAAATTAAGAAATATAGCATATGAATCAATAAAAAAATTAAATGAAGGAATAATAAGTGGAATAGAGGTAAATCAATATTTAGATGTGTTTACAGCACTTCCGGGAGATGAATTACCATTAGAGAATTCTAATGAAATTATTTCTACATTAGTAAAAAAATATTCAGTAGTATTAATGGATTGCGATTTTAATACTCCTGTGGATTATTTTAAAATTTCGCAAGAATTTTACATAGTGCAAACTATGGACATACTTACAATACAACCTATGACAGCATTTTTAAGAGATTTAAAAGCGAAAGAAGTTTTAAATCCTGAAAAAGTTAGAGTTATTATTAACAAAATGATGAATGTAAGAGGGTTAACTGTAAAGGCAATAATTGGAGGTTTAGCATTTTATAATGATCCGTCAATGTCATTTATGACAGAACTGTTTGATAAAGATACAGTTAAATATTGTACAGTTCCATTTGATGAAGATGTATGTTCTAAATACCTAGAAGGTGTAATGGAATGTGAAATCAGGATCAATTCTTATCCAAAAAGATTTAATGAAAGATTAAAAGAATTAGCTAATATGGTATATCCGCTACTTGGAAATAAGAAAAAAAGAAAAGAAACATATACAACATATAATAATTTTTCACAAGATATGAACAATACATTGGAACAAATGAAAAACAGATATTAAATTACAAAAAAAATAAGAGGTGAAACAAGTGGAAATAGTTATTTTTATACTGATCGCATTAATTGTAGCTCTAATAGTATATAATGCTAGAATAAACAAAAAAATACAAGGCTTAAATGATGTTAATCAAAAAGTTACTAATCTAAATATTTTACAAGAGTTCATGAGCACAATTGGTGAAGAAGAAAGTGTTGAAAATAAAATTGAAAGAATCAATGATATTTTAATAGAAAAGTATAATGTAAAATATTCTACAATTGTTGTATTTGACGGAGCAGAATATGTAATTAAAGCTACCAATGTAAGCAGAAAACATTGGGATACTTTAACAAGTTTACAAGAGCAAGAAATATTTAAAGATAGTATAACAAGTGCAATACCTAAATATATTACAATAAATAATGAAAAAGAAAAATTACCATATCAAAACTCCGAATTTGGTAGAGCAAAAACAGCAATTTTTCTACCTTTATATATAGATAATATATATATAGGATATTGGATTATTGAAAGTGGAGTTCCACATGATTTTGAAAAACTTGATACTACACTATTAGAAGTGGTTAAAGAAAATATATTATCTGTATTAAAATCAATGTCATATCAATCTGTGGTTGAAAGTTTAGAAAGAAAAGACTTATATTCTGGATTAAATAACGTAGAATATTTATATGGAAAAGGAAGAAGAACAATTGATGAATATCCAACTTCAACTGTTTGTATGTTTAATATAACTAATATAGATGAAATAAATGAAGAAGCAGGAAGAAGAGTAGGAAATAGTGTAATTACTAAGGTAAGCGAATACATAAAAGAAAATATATCTGATGAATATCTATTTGTAAGATATATGGGACCTAAATTTGTTATTGTTTTTTCTGGAATTGATGTCGATAGTGCTACTGGATTTTTACAAAGATTAAAAAATGATGTTGAAAATATTAAAGCAAATGAAGATTTAGAAGAAAATAAAAAAGAAATTAATCCTAAATTGAACTTTGTGGTAACAACATATTACAAAGGTACAGCACTGGAAAGTTTAAATAAAAAATTAGAAGAATATTTAAATAATGCAGATAAAGATGAAAGTGATATCAATCTAATATAAAAGGAGGTTTTATTATGGATTTTGATAAAACAATGAATTTCTCTGTTGAGAGAGATAAAAATGTAAAAGCAAGAGAAGTTTTAAAACAAGTATATAGCGCATTGCAAAAAAAAGGATATAATCCAATAAATCAAATAGTTGGATATATATTATCTGGGGATCCAACATATATTACAAGCTATAACGACGCAAGAAACCTAATAAGACAATTAGATAGAGATGAATTATTAGAAAAATTAGTTAGAAATTATATAGGACTAGATGAATAATATGAGAAAGATGGGAATAGATTACGGAGACAGTAGGGTTGGAATTGCAATCACTGATCCATTAGGTATAACTGCGCAAGGATTGGAAACAATACATCATAATGGAAATGATAAAATAGTATTAAAAAGACTAGAAGAAATATTGAAAGATTACGAAGTAGATACATTTGTAATAGGAATTCCATATAAGCTGAACGGTGATAGCGCAGACAGAGTAGAAGTAACATTAAAATTTATTCAAAAATTAAAATGTAAATTTAATAAAGTTAAAATTGAGCAAGTTGATGAGAGACTTACTACTGTTGCAGCGCATAAGACTATGAATATTCTTAATATAAATAAAAAAGATAAAAGAAATATAGTAGATACGATTTCTGCTGTATATATTTTAGAAACATATATTAATAAAAAATAAGTAAAGTTATTAATGTTGTAGAAATACAATTTAATATAAAAAATTTGAAAGGAGAAAACACAATGAGTGAAGATATGAATAATGAGGAACTAGATAACATTATAGTATTAAATGATGAAGAAGGAAATGAAGCTGAATTTGAATTTTTAGATTTAATAGAATATGAAGGAGAAGAATACGTTGTATTACTTCCAGTAGAAGAATCTGATGATGCAGGTGAAGTAGTAATATTAAAATTAGAAGATACTGAATCAGAAGATGAAGAATCTTATGTTAGTGTAGATGATGAAGAAACACTAAACAAAGTATTTGAAATATTCAAAGAAAAATTTAAAGATGACTTCAATTTTGTTGATTAATTTTTAAAAAATAGTTGTAAAATTACAGGGAAACTGATATACTTTTAATAGTATATCAGTTTTTTTGGAGGTATATTATGGAAGAAAAAAATAAAGAGGAAAACATCCAAGAAGAAGTAAAAGAAATAGAAGAAAATGGTATTAAAATAGCAGATGATGTAATAGCTACTATTGCTGGAAAATCAGCATTAGAAGTAAAAGGAGTATATTCAATGGCTGGCGGATTTGCCGGAGGAATATCGGAAGTTTTTGGAAAGAAGAGTTATACAAAAGGTATTAAAGTAGACAATACTGAAAAAGGATTAAAAATAGATGTAAATATTATTGTGGAATATGGTTCTAGAATTCCAGATGTAGCCTATGAAATTCAAAACAAAGTAAAAAATTCAATACAAAATATGACTGGTTTAAAAATAGAAGAAGTAAATGTTCATATACAAGGTGTAAATACAGAAATGAATAAAAATGAAGAAAGTAAAGAACAATAATTTGGAGGTAATTAAAATGAAATTTATAGAAAAAACAAGTTTAACACTATTTTCAATAATTATATTAACTTTAAGTTTAGTATTAAGTTTAATGTTATTTAACTGGTTGGATATTAGTAATGCATATTATTTACTAAAATATTTAACAACCACACCAGCAGCAACTAATATCTCGTTAGTTGTGGTAATTGTATTAATGCTATTATCATTAAAATGCATATTTTTTGCATCATATAATAAAGAAAAAAATGAAAAAGCAGAAGGAATATTGCTGGAAAATGAATCTGGTAAATTATTAATTTCAATAGAAACAATAGAAAACCTAGTAAAAGGTGTTATATCAGGATTTGAAAATGTTAAATCAACAAATTGCAGAGTAAAATTGGACAAGCAAATAAATAATGTAACTATTGATTTAAATTTAGTTGTAAGAGAAAATACTATAATAAAAGACTTATCTACAAATTTACAAACAAGAGTAAAAGAAGTTATAAAAACGACAACAGAAATAGAAGTTAAACAAATAAACATTAAAATTAAAAATATAGAAACTCAAAAAGCAGTATAGATAGGAGGTTTTATCATGAACAAGTATAAAGAGTTTATTAAAGAGTATAAAGGAGCAATAATTGGTGCATTAGTAGCTATAGTTATACTATGTACTAATCTTTATAAATTAATAATAGGAATAATTTTAATATCTATAGGAATGTTTATTGGAAACTATATTCAAAGAAACAAATATGATGTTAAAGAAAAAATTAAAAATTTTGTAGATAAGATGTAAAATT